>CAZJNG010000264.1:0-4256 GCA_964547265.1 uncultured Candidatus Cloacimonadota bacterium
GTATCTTTTTTTGGAATACTGTCAGCATAGGTTGTGTAATAATCATAAATATCAGAATCGTTAAGATTGATTTTATTGCGAATTTCAGTTCTTACTAATTGTTCTTTGAGCATATTTTCGGTAAACATATCTTGATAATATTTTCTTAAATCAGATTGCAGGACTCCTGCATTTCTCAATTCTCTGAAAAAAGCTTCTTCATTAGGGAATTGTGCTTTAATTTGATTAAGTTGATTTTCAGCTTGATTTGTAATTCTTTTTTCATCAATATTAAGATTTAATTCTCTGGCTTTTTGAATTATTAATTTTGTTTCTATCATATCATTTAGAAGGAACAATTCATCCATTTCGTCATTCCACATTTGAGCACTTTTTATTTGATTTATTTGCTTATATAAGTCAGAGTAAAGAATAACTTCTCGTCCTACTTTAGCCACGATAAAATCAACTAATTCGCCGTAAATATTAAAAAATATTACTAGCATTATAATTAAACAAGAGATCTTTTTCATCAAATTCCTCATAAATTTATTTTTATTTTTGCTTTAATTCTTGCTTCTTCTAACAAGTTATTATAAACTTCATTCATTTTGCTTTGTTTTAACATATAAGCAATTTCGTCTTTAATTTCATAAAAATTCAAATTTTCCATATTTTCACGATAATCATAGTATCTTACGATAATATATCCGGTTTTATAAGGCATTGTTAAAATATCGAATTTGTTAATCTTATTTAATTCTTTCCAAAGTAAACTATCTTGTCCTGTTTTAGTAACTAAGTTCGATACATAACCACCATTTCTTCCTATGCCTTCAGCTGAATACTTTTGAGCTGCTGCAGTATAAGTCATTTCATTATTATCAATAATACTTTTTACAATATCCATATCAGTTTTTTGATGAAAAAATATTCTTTGTATTTTAAATTCTTTAGCAGGTCTTACAAATTCTGATTGATTGATTTTATAATAATTAAATAATTCTTCATCTGAAATTTCGATATTACTAAGTTCATTAGCTATCAATGCATTTGATAATATTTTTTTATTTGCATTATCGATTTGAATTTTTAGAGGAGAATCATCATTTAAATAGTTACTATTTTTTGCATAATTTGCTAATAGAGTTAAGTTTATCCATTGATTAATTATTTCTGTTTGTTTATCATAATTTAACTCATTCCATCCATCTTCTCCATAGAGATTATGTAAATCTTTTAATGTAAGAATTTCATTTTCAATCTCAACAACCGGAATAATTTTTGTATTTTTTTTTGCACAAGCATTTAGAATTAATAGAATTACAATTAATATTAATACTCTCTTCATAATTACTCCTTAATCTAATATTGAATATTTTATATTGATTACAGGTTTTAAATTTTCATCTTCAGCATCTAACCCAAGCAATTTAATATGACTGAAATCCATATTTTTTTGATTATTAATAATATATACCCCATTATTAGGTCTGTTATTGCTGATTATATGTTGAACAATTGGTGTAATATTTATTTTTATTGTATTAGTTTCGTAATCAACCATATCTCGAGTAGAAGAAAATAACCACATTTTATTAATATCGAATTCAGAAGAAAGGTTATTTATATCAGGTTTTGTATGTGGAATTCCGATTCCTAAAAGATATGAACCATAACTGAGTGTATTTTCAGGATCAATTGAAAAAATTAAATATGCTTGATTGATATTAATTTTTCTAAAATCATAATCTGTATTGACTTCATCAAAATAATCCTTATTTAAATCAAATGAGAAATATATACTTTTGGGAGCAATATTACTAATCATCATTTCATTAATTGATAATTGTTCTGCTTGCTTATTATGAATAAAAGTATCCTGTGTAACATTTCTAGTATCTGTAATTTCAATATTATTTGAATCATTATATTTTAAACTTATATTTGGTCTGACTTCAATTCCTGCTTTAGAAGAATAAAAATCAATAAAACTGTCTTCAGTATCATAGGCATAAATTATTAAACCATAATTAGTATTATTACTATCAATCCATTCTTGAACTATATTTTTTGGTATTGAAAAACTAAAAAATGTAGAATCTGTAACAACATCATAATCTAAAATTAAGCTACTTGATTCAGTAAAATCTCCTCCCGGAGTATTCCATTCATCAGTATTATTATACTGAGTCCAATTAGCATAATTATGGTCAAATACAAAATTCTCAAGTAATCCTATTTTAAGATTAATATTTTGTGGATTATATTTGTGGTTAATGAAAAATTTAATAACAGGATCTTCAATTAGATTAATTTTAGTTGGTAAATTAGTAAATTTAAATAAAATTCTTGAATCGATTCCTTTATAATTTCCTACAATAATTTTAGAATTACTTGGGAAAGTTTCAATATCTAGATGGTATGAAGAAAAATTATTAAATGTAGTATAGTCAACAACGGTTTGTAAGTTTTTTATATTTGAACCGGGAAAACCGATATTAGAATTTTTGTTAGTACAAGAGATTAAAATGAGAATAAAAAATATTGGATAGATTATTTTTTTTATATTATTCATAATTTTATTACTTCCTTTTTTTATATATAATTAGTAGTTTTAGTAGGGTGTGTGAATATGAGCATAAGTAATTAATTTTATTGATAAAATATTGAAAATTGTATGAGATATAGTTTTCAATTAAATGTGTATAACTTGTGTATAGGATGTTTGTATCATTTGAATTATGCACTAAGGTTGTAGGGTAATTAAAAAATATGTCGTTATCCACTGTTTTCCACAATGTTTTTTGTGGATAAGTGTATAAAGTAAAAAAGTGAAAAGTTAAACTATTGTTATTCATTGAAATTAAATACCTCTTATTTCTTTAATTAACTTTTCAATTTGTATTCTTGTTTCATTATCATTTTTAAATTTTGCTTCTATCATTTTTTTAGCATGTAAAACCGTTGTATGATCATTTCTGCGATAATAATTAGCAATTTCTTTTAGAGATGTATTTGGGATAAGCAGGTTAGATAAATACATAGCTATTTGTCTAGGGAAAGCTATATGTTGTTTTCTTGTTTTATCGAGCATTTGAGAAGGTGTAATACTAAAAAATTTACAAACTTTTTGAAAAATAGTATCCATAGATATTTCTTGTAATTTTTCAGAAATCATATCTGATAAAATATCTTGAGCTGTATATAAATCTATATTCTCAGAACTTATACTATTGTAAGAAGAATAGGCTAAAATTCTGATTAATGAGCCTTCTAAAGCTCTAACATTAGTTGATATCTTTTCTGCTATAAATTCGATTACATCGTTATTCAGATAAATATTTTCAGTTGCTGCTTTTTTCTTTAAAATTGCTACTCTTGTTTCAAAGTCCGGGCTTTTCAGATCGGCTAAAAGTCCCCATTCAAACCGTGTAACTAATCTGTTTTCTAAATCAGGTATATCTTTAGGTGGTCTATCGGAAGTGATGACTATTTGTTTTTTATTTTCGTATAATTCATTAAATGTATGAAAGAATTCTTCTTGTGATCCTTCTTTTTTTGATAAAAAATGTATATCATCTACAAGTAAAAGATCGATATTTCTAAATTTACTTCTGAATTGAGTCATTTTGTTAGCTCTGATTGATTCTATCATTTCGTTGGTGAATTGTTCTGTTGTGATATAAAAAACATTGCAATTTCTTGTTTCTTCGAGTAGAAAATGACCAATTGCTTGCATCAGATGGGTCTTCCCCATTCCTGACTCACCATAAATAAATAAAGGATTATAAGTTGTTCCCGGTGATTCAGCAACTGCTAGCGATGCTGAGTGTGCAAAATTATTGCTTTTTCCTACAACAAAATCAGAAAATGTATATTTAGGATTTAATTTTGATGCTGTAATTTGTTGTTTAAACAACTCAGGGTTAGTTTTTGAATTATTCAAAACAGGATTATGACAAAATTTTATAGAATACTTTTTTTGATATATTGCATAAGATATTTCAGAAATCATATCTGTATAAATTTTATTTAAGTAATCTGCCGCAAATTGTGTTGGTACTTGTATAATTAACATATTATTGTTAATATCAACAAGTGTTGTATCGCTAAACCATGTTTTAAAACTGGTTTTTGAAACTTGTTCTTCAAGTTGATCTAAAATATTTTGCCATAAATCTTGATCCATTAATATCCTCATCTGAAATTTTTTTTTATATTTTTATCTTTGAAACTTATATATATCCTTTAGACACACTATACCTTTTTTATCA
>CAZJNG010000265.1:0-4251 GCA_964547265.1 uncultured Candidatus Cloacimonadota bacterium
TTACGAAGCCTTTTAGTAGTTGTATGCCCTGACGAGCCGTCAGGGTTCCGGTTTTTAACATTTCGGGACGGCATCTTAAACAATTGTAGCTCAATCTTCGAACCGAGAAGTGTATCATTACTCAGCCGGGATAGTCGAGCTACTAATTAAAAACCTTAACTTAATGACATTAGGAGGTCTCCTGTTGGTTGGTAGTAGAAAAGCAGTACTTTTGGCACAAGATATGCCATTATATATAGGTAAGAGGTAAAAATAATGAAAATTGCAATATCAGTTAAAAACAATTCTATCTGTAATCTTTTAGATTCATCGGATGAGTTTATCATCTTAGACATTAAAGATTATTCGGAAACAGGCAAGATTAGTAATAAGATAGAATTAAACTTTAACGGAGAAGACATCTTTAATATTCTTTCAATTTTAAAGCAATACAATGTTGAATTGCTTTTATGTGGGATAGTATCCTGCTGTTTAGAGAGATATTTAAAGGTCTTGAATATTCGTTTTTATGGATTTTTACAGGGTGATTATATGGAAATTGCTGAACATTTTTTAAAGTCAGGGAATTTTAAAGAAGAGCATATAATCAACAGCCAAAGATGTAAACACTTACTAAACAAGGAGGAAAACTATGTTTTTTCGCAGAGGTTTAAATGCAAGAGGCAACGGAGGCGGAATGGGCAGAGGATATAATTCATGGAATAACAGCCCATACTGTGATGGCACTCGTCGTAGATTTAGATGGTTTAATTGTCTGTTTGACGTAGGAATGAACCTATACAGAGGCTATGGTAGAAACAGATACTATAATGACGATGTAAGAATCGAACCAATCAACGACAAGGCAGAACTTCAAAGACAAGCTGAAATGTTAAAAATTCAACTCGACAATATCGAAAAAAGACTAAATGAAAAATAATGGAGTAAAAAAATGAAAATAGCAATCCCCGTAATTTCCAACAACCAAGAAACACAAATTGATTCAAGATTTGGCAGAGCGAGTTATTTTATGGTTTATGATTCAGAGACTGAAACTACAAACTTTATTGATAACAATAACTCTGTAAATGCCGCTCATGGTGCAGGTATTGGAGCATCAAATAACTTGATAAATCCTACTAATAAAGTTGATACAGTTATCACTCCTTCATGCGGACCAAAGGCGTTTAATGTTTTGCAAATGGCAGGAGTTAAAGTTTATCAGCCCGTACAAGGGACTATCAAAGAAAACATTCAATTATTATTAGACGGTAAACTTGTTCAATTAAACAGCCCGGTTTACTAATAGGTGATAAGATGAAAATTGCAGTAGCAAGTGGCAAAGGTGGTACCGGCAAAACCACCTTTGTCTTGAGTTTAGCACAGGTAATTGATAAGAACATTAACATTTTAGATTGTGATGTTGAAGAACCTAATCTACATTTGTTTTTTAAGCTTAATCCCTTATCTGAAATGACTATTAAAATCAAAAAACCTGTTATAAATGAAACCCTTTGTGTTAATTGTGGCTTATGTTCTAAGCATTGTCAGTTTAATGCAATAATCAATTTACCTAAATTTCCCTTGATAAGTAATGAGCTTTGTCATAGTTGCGGAGTCTGTGAGTTTATCTGCCCTCAAAAAGAAATCAAAGACACAGATTATCAAATTGGCAAAAAAGTCTTTTACAGAAAATCAGACGAATCACTTAAAGAAACATCCCTCATTAGTGGTGTCTTAGATATCGGTCAGGTTATGGCAGCACCTCTTATCAATCAAATCAAAAAAGATTACCTTGATACTTCAGCAGACGAAGTATTGATTATTGATTCTCCTCCGGGAGCATCTTGTTCTATGTTTGAAGCTATCAAAGAAATGGATTATATCGTTCTGGTTACAGAGCCTACACCTTTTGGTTTACATGATTTAAAAATGGCTATCAATGCTATCAAAAATACTAATATCCCTTATGGTGTTTTTATAAATAAAGCAGATTGTGAAGATAATTATGTTGTGCGAGCTTCCAGCTTGCACGATACAAATAACTTATCAACCTACAAGCAAGATGCTTGTAGAACAATTAGTGCATCATCCAACAGTCCTAAAGATTTCACTCTTGAAGATTACTGTAAAAGAGTTAAAGACGAAGAAACTTTAACCAACAACAGTGTTGAAAAATACTGTCATGATAATAAAATCAGTATCTTAGGAAAGCTTCCTTTTAGCAAAGAATTTGCCAGAGCTTGTGCCAATGGTCAGGTTCTTTCTCAAGAATTTGTTGAAGTGTTTAACATTTTCAATTCAGTTTATCAGCAAATCAAACACACAATTCTCAAAACAGGAGCCTAAACTATGAAAAAGATAATATTTCTGAGTGGAAAAGGCGGAACCGGTAAAACCAGTATTATGAGTTGTTTGATTGATTTTTTCTCCAATAAAATACTAATAGACTGCGATGTCGATGCAGCAAATCTACACCTCTTACTCAATCCACAACAGACAAATGAGTTTGATTTCTATGCAGGGAAAACAGCAGTAATTGATTATAATACCTGCAATAACTGTGGGAAATGTATGGAAGTATGTAAGTTTGATTCTATTAAATTTTATAATAATAAGTATGAAATTAAAGAGTTCATCTGCGAGGGTTGTTCATACTGTGAACTAGTTTGTCCCGAAAAAGCTATTTCCTTAATAGACAGATTAGCCGGTCATTATTACACTTCTCAAACTAAAAGAGGAACACTTGTTCACGCCGAACTTGACGGTGGTGTAGAAAATAGCGGGAAATTAGTCAGTAAAGTCAAGCAAGTAGCTCAAGAAATTGCAGATACAAACAATAACGATTTTATGTTGATTGACGGACCTCCCGGCATAGGTTGCCCGGTAATTGCTTCATTAAACAGTATTGATTTTGTTGTCTTAGTCACAGAGCCTGCCCTGGCTGCACAATCTGATATGCAAAGACTTATAAAATTACTTGAAAAATTAAAAATTAAGTTTGGTGTTGTCTTAAATAAGTTTGACTTAAATGATGATTTTAAATCTTTGATTTCTGAAGATTACATATTAGGTAAAGTCCCTTTTATCAAAGACTTTAAAGAGTCTATCTCCAAACAACAAACCTTAACTGAATACAATCCAAAATATTCAGATTTATTTAAACCCATTTTCGAAAACATAATAAAAGAAACAAATTAAAAGGAGTTCAAATGAAAATAGCTATCCCAACAACCAATGATTGCCTTGACCCACATTTTGGGCATTGTCAAAACTTTTCTGTTTATGAAATATCAGATAACAAAGTATCAAACAAAACAATCTTAAATGCACCACCTCATCAACCTGGCTTACTACCTGTCTGGCTTAAAGATAATGGCATCACTCATGTCATTGCAGGCGGTATGGGTGCTATGGCAAAAGAATTATTAATGCAAAATGGCATTTCTGTCTTTACAGGTTCACAAGAAAAACACTCTGATGAGCTTATTCAGGACTTTCTAAGCCAAAACCTTGTCTATGCAGATACTGTCTGTGACCATAAACACTAAGGAGATAAAATGGCCGGAATTGAAAAATTACCCAAAAACAATATCCGTTATACCATCGGTGTAATGAGTGGTAAAGGCGGAGTAGGCAAATCTACCGTTTCTGTTTTAATAGCCGAAGCATTGGCAAAAAAAGGCTTTAGGACAGGTATTTTAGATGCTGATATTACAGGACCAAGCATACCTAAACTCTTTAATATGAAAAGAGAAAAACTCCTGACTAACGATAATAAACTCTTACCAATGGAACTTGATAACGGGTTAAAAATCGTTTCAATGAACCTGCTTTTAGATAATCACGATAAGCCTGTTATCTGGCGTGGTCCTCTTTTATCTTCTGTGGTTCAACAGTTTTGGACTGAAGTTGACTGGGGTGAACTGGATTATCTAATTATTGATATGCCTCCGGGAACAGCTGATATAGCCCTGACTGTTATGCAACAAATGCCTGTTGACGGACTTTTTATTGTGACAACTCCTCATGATTTGGTTTCACAAATAGTTAAAAAATCTATCTTTATGGCTGAAGAAGTCAATTTGCCGGTCTATGGAATTATTGAAAATATGGCATCTCTTGTCTGCCCTCATTGTAATGATAAAATCGATCTATTCGATACTGAAGACAGACCTGACTCAGTCTTTGATTATGATATAGTTGCTTCCTTACCTATGATACCTAAATTTTCAAAATTTATTGAAAAACACTCCTACCCTGAAATCATCG
>CAZJNG010000266.1:0-4250 GCA_964547265.1 uncultured Candidatus Cloacimonadota bacterium
GTAATAATCTTTATAATGTAAATCTTAACCTTACAAACCCATTAAGTCTAAATGGTATTTATACAGTAACAAGTACTATAGTTGACACACTTGGTCAGCAAGTACCGGATACTATGACTTTCACTTTTGACAATCAGGCACCGCTTGCAAGTAATGCTAAAATTGGTGGAGTGGATAATGATGGTCAGGAATGGCAAAATTCAATTGTTAATAATCAAAATTATACTAACAATATAAATTATGTTCAGATTGATTTAACAGATATTACAACAGGAGTTAATTATAACTCATCTGAGACTTTTATAAGGGTATATAATTCATCGAACCAGTTAATAAATGGCACACAAGCTATGATAGCTAATACAGTTAAATGGACTTTAAATAATCCGTTATTATCTGATGGAAGTATGGATGGCTTTTATTATATTACATATTCTGCGATAGATTATGCAGAAAATGTAGTTACCGGCAGGTATGATTTCAGGATAACTAATCCTTTTGCACCTCAGGTAACTCAGATTACACCATCAACAAATAGTATTATTAATAATTTAGTAAATAACAAGATTATTGTTGATTTCGTTGATGAAAGAGGCATTGATTTACTGGATTATGAAAACAATTATATCAAATTATCACTTCCTAATAATAATGTTATAGAACACGGAGAAGGTGCTAATCTTAGTATAAGTAATATATCAGGTTTTAACTATAAGATGGAGTTAGTCTTAAATCAGAATTTGACAATAAATGGTAACTATTCTATTCAAATTAGAATAGAAAATAATCAAAACTATTCCAGCAGTTTCTCTTCAGGTTTTATGTTTGATAATCAGTTACCTGAGATTAATAATGTATTTGTAGGATTAAGTAATCAAACTGAAACAATAGTTGTGAATAATGATTTAATATATAGTGGTGTAAGTTATGTTAAAGTACAAATAAATGACATTGTTTCAGGAATAAATTTTAATTCTGAAAATACAAATATTCAAGTGTTTGCTAATGGTAGTTTAGTGCCCGGGGCATTGAGCAGTCATATTAATGAAGGGTTTATCAAGTATACTTTTGCTGAGATATTAAGTCAGGTGAATACTAATGTTACGATAAATACCAATGTTTCTGATAATGCAGGAAATGTTTCTCAGAATCAGACACAGTTTACTTTATCTTCACTTAATGCTAATATTGTAAGTATCAGTCCTGCTAATAATTCTTATGTGAATGTTAATCTTGAGCAGATAAAATTAGTAATTGAATATCCGGATGCTGTTGTACTTAATCAAAGTTTGTCTTATTTAAAACTTAAACATCCTGATGGTTCATTTATTGAAAGTGGTCAGGGAGCAAATCTTGTTTTTGACAGCAACAATAACAGACATGAAATTATTCTTAATCTTAATCAAGCATTATCAGCTAATGGTCAGGATGATGGACAGTACCAGATTTCTGCATATTTAGTAACAGATTTAGGACAAGAAGGACCAATTTATTTTAATTTTATTTATGACAGATTGACCCCATACTTTGAAAATCTAAAAGTAAACGAGATATTTATTGCTAATTCTCAAAGAAGTAATAGTAAACAATCAAAACAAATTATAACTAAGCGTTCTCAAGTAATAGTAACAGAAGATATTAGTTATATTCAGGTTAATTATTCAGATATTACAACTTCAGTTAATTTTGCTTCTAATTTAACCACATTAACTTTAATTAATCCTAATGGTAATCTTGTACAAGGAAGCAGAGTTGTTAGTAACAATAATGTTAGTTGGGTATTGAATAATCCTATAATAGCAGATGGTCTAAAAGACGGTGTTTATACAATGCATTTGAAAGCTACAGATTTGGCAGGAAATGTGTTAAATCATACTGAGACATTTACACTTATGTCTCAGATAATGCCTGAAATGATAAGCTTTACCCCTGTGAATGTTTTCGGATATAATGTAAATCAGTTTGCTCAAACCATTACAGCTAATTTTAAAAATACTGTTCCGATTATACAGGATAGTGATGAGACATATATTAAACTTATTTTCCCTAATGGTTATGTAGCTGAAGCAAATCAAGGTGCTACCATGTCATATCAAATTGAACAGAACAGTCTTAAAGTAAACTTTGTTTTGACAGCAGGTCTTAGCATAAATGGAGAAAATGATGGTTTATTCCAGGTGTTGTTTAGAGCAAAGAATATTTCGGGTGCAGTGTTTGAAGAGACTAAAACCTTTGTTTATGATACTTTAATGCCTTCTTATAATTCTTTGAGAGCAAAGAGTGCTGATTTATTGATTAATATTACTGACAATACATTAGTGACTCAATCAATTGATGCGATAGAAGTTAAGTTTACAGATAGTACCTCAGGAGTTCATTATGCTCCAAATATTACATTTGTATCATTATATGACCCACAGAATAACTTAGTTTCCGGCACGCTTTCTTACATTGATGAATCAAATGAAGTTCTGACTAGGTGGGCATTAAATCAACCGATTCCTTTAGATGGAACTTATGACGGACAGTATAGAATTAGGCTCAAAATGACAGACAGAGCAGGTAATTCATTAGAAAGGCAAGTTCCTTTTAATATCGTTTCAGTAATTAGTCCAACTAATGTGGTTAGTATATTTGATGCAGTTTATAATGCACATATTACATGGTCAAATGAGATAAATCCTTTAAAATCAAGTAAGGTTAGAACGGATATTAGAAATATAAGCAAATATCAGATATTTAGAAAGTTCAATGATGATGGTTATGTCTTTGTGGGAGAAACTCAAAACAATTATTTTATAGAAAGTATGCTTGAATATCCTGATGGAGAATATCAATACCGTGTCAGAGCTGTTTATAATATTAGTAATCAGACTTTGTTTAGTGAGTTCGCCTATGGTGAGTTGATGACTTTGTATAGATTTATTCCATGTACATTTAAACTTAATTTGCAGAACAATGCTTTGCCTGAGAATATCTCGTTTAATCTTGTGAGTCAGGATGGTATTTATAATCAGGAATATAGTCTTTTGACTGATCAGTCAGGTATTGTTGAACTCAATAATGTATTTATGAATAATTATATTGTTACTTTGAGTAAAGAAGGTTATCAAACAATTGTTGACACAATAATGATAAATAATGAGAATGATTATTCTGAATATACATTAAATTCAGATTTGTTACTATTAAATCAAACTCCTACAGAGTATGCATTGTATCAAAATTATCCTAACCCATTTAACCCTACAACTCAGATTAAATTTGCTCTTAAAGAAGACAGTAATGTTGAATTATTAATATATAATGTTAAAGGGCAAAGAGTTAGGAAAGTTGTTGATAAAAATCTGAAAGCAGGTTATCATGAAGTAGTTTGGAATGGTAGAGATGAGAACGGGAAATCCGCTGCATCAGGAATATATATGTATATCTTAAATGTTAAAGCTGAAAATAATAATTATCGTGAAGTTAAAAAAATGATGTTAATTAAATAATTGGATAGAAAGAGGTTAAAATGAGAAAATATGTTATACTTCTTATAAGCATACTGGTATTGATATCAATCTTTAGTATAGCTTATAATCTTGTCAGGAAATATTATGTTAGATTTCCTTCTTGGTCAATGGACCCCAGATATGAGATTTTAACGATTGATGAAAATTTTATAACATTATTAAAACCAATGCAGATGACAAATACTATGTTTTTCCCTGTTAAATTACACATGGCAGCTATTCAGGTTTCTGATTATGAAGGTAAATTAGTTGCATTGATTAACATGACTGAACAAACTATCTTAGAACCCAAATCAGTCAATGATATTAAACTTAAAGTAGCATTACCGCTTAATTTATTAAATTATCCTCATTTGACAGAGCGTAATAAAGTAGATTTATTTTTTGATGGCACAGTTCAAGGCAGTGTATATAGTTTTCCGTTTACTAAAAAGATATCAGGTACTTTTAGTTTGTCTCCAGATGCTGAATGGGCTGAAAAGATTTTTAAACCTTTGTTAATGAAGATTATGTCACAAAATCAGCTTATTAGATTTAAAGGAGCAAGAGTTATTAGCTCCAGAGTCGTAAGATTGGAGTTTATTGCTTCAACTTTCAGTAATATTAATATTGAGTTAAAGAGTACGGATTTACAGATTAGATATGGTAATGATCTAGTTAATACTGTTTTAAAACATCCTGTTATTCTTAACAGTACAAGAACAAGTGAAGTGATTGAATTTGATATAAAAAATT
>CAZJNG010000267.1:0-4245 GCA_964547265.1 uncultured Candidatus Cloacimonadota bacterium
GGTGAAACAGATATGGATGATTTTAGAAATTGGAATATTCCATCTGCTTTAGGTCCATATAATATGGTAGCTCCATTCTTTGATGACTTAAAGGGCGAAAGAGTTGGAGATAGTGAATGGTTAGATATGCATATCAAATATTGGCATGACAGTGCTAATAATAGATTAGTGGTTCAGTGGGATGATACATTCTTTTCATCAGATACAAATCAGGATTTAGGCTCAGTAAAATTTCAAGTAATTTTGTATCCAAAAACAGATGATGACGGAGATATTGTCTTCCAGTATAATCATATATTTAATCCATCTGTAAACAGGAATTTCTCAACAGTAGGAATCGAGAACCCTACTCAATCTGATGGTATTTGTTATACTTTTGCTAATTTCTATCCTGAATCTGCAACTCCACTTCAAAATGGTTTAGCTATAAAATTTACTACCGTTCCTCCTGATAATTTTGTTTCATCAGTAGATCAAACTGTAGAATTAAGTATGCTTAATCTTTATCAAAATTATCCAAACCCATTTAATCCTGATACTAATATTGCTTTTAATTTAAAGGAAAATTCAAATGTTAAACTAACAATTTATAATGTTAAAGGACAAAAGATTAAGACTTTAATCAATGAAAGACTTTCTTCAGGTAATCATGTGATATCCTGGAATGGACTCAATCAGGAAAATGAAGCTGTGACTTCCGGAATATATTTCTATAAAATTACGACAGAAAATCACCAACAAATTAAAAAGATGATATTACTCAAATAGTAAAAGAAAAATTAAAGGCAGCCCAAGAGCTGCCTTTTTTTATTAAAAAGAAATGAAAATATAGATTTTAATCAGTGAAGTAATTCCTAAATGCTTTAAATTTTAACTTTGTGACATAGATATTCAGAAAATGAATACCAAAAGCATTTAATACTAATGAAATTAAAATTCCAAGACTTAAAACTATCATTGAGTTAAAAAAGCCAGTTCTGTTTGCTAAATGAGGAAGGTTAAAACTAATTCCGTGATTTATCCTCACACCTTGAAGGATATCCAAAACAATACTAAAAATAGTCAGATTTATAAGAATTAGTGAGAATTTTAATAAATAAAATTTTATAAGTTGTAGTTTGTGTATTAATAAGTAATTGAATAATTTTTTTATTGAGTCTGTAAAGGTATTGCCCTCGATGACTAAGGGTAAGACAAAATCATTTATGACAAGGTTAAAAAAGAAAATACAAAATAAAAAGTATATCGTTGAGTATTGAATTACTGAAATGATATTCAGATTAATATAAACTCCAAAGATAAGAATAAAAATATATATAACAATGAACACCAAATAGATAGTAGCTAAAATAAAAAGTATCCATAAATTATAAAAAAAAGCCGGCATACTGTAATTTACAAATAGATTAAACTTATCATCAGATAACTGTTTATTTATTCTAAAGAATCTCCGATAGAAAATTATTTCTAAGTAGTTGTGTAAAAAGAAGAATATCAAGATACCTGAAATTGAAGTAAATACTAAAATCGGGATATAATTTGTAAATCTTTGTAATATAATGTTAAGATAATATAAAATACTAAGATTGTCAATAATAAGAGATAAATGTGAAGTGTCTAAAATGAACTGAAATCCATTCCAAGAGATAAAAACATGTAAGATAACAAGTAACATAATGTCATTAATTTTCAATGAATAATAAAAATTTATAAATTCTTTTAAACAGATATTAATTAACTTATACATTTTAACTATCTCTGAGTATTTTCCAATTATGAAACTTTTCTATTTTTTCTTTTATAGTTTCTACATCAATAAATATTTGATTAATTAAATCTTGTTGATTATTAAATTTAACTTCATCCCTTATCTTTTCAATAAAAAACAACTCTATTTTCTGATTGTAAACATTAGCTGAGAAATTAAATAGAAATGTCTCTATCTCAACAATATTTTCTCTTTTTATCGAAGGAGAAACACCTATATTGGTAGCCCCAAAATAATAATTATCATCAATCTTGGAGCAAGTGAAATAAACACCATTTTGAGGTAAAAGTTTGTTTATCTCATAAGGTTTGAGGTTAATTGTTGGGAAACCAAGAGTGCGACCTATCTTTTTACCTGACACTACTTCCCCAATAATTGAATAATAATAGCCTAAATATTTATATGCAGAGTCAATATGACCGGAGTTTATTAAATCTCTTATTAAACTACTGCCGGGAATTATGTCATTAATATAAAGTGGCTCAATCTCTTGAATTTTGTAATTATAATCGTTTGCTTTTTGTTTTAAAAAGTCAGTCGTCCCTGTTCTGTTTTTCCCGAAATGAGTGTCATATCCAACCAAAATCATTTGAGGATTGAATTGTTTTACAATGATATCTTTTAAAAATAAATCAGCTGTCATTAAGGACATTGCTTTATCGAAGTTTAAGTAAAAAATCTCATCTATTCCTGTTTTCTTGATTAAAAATTGTCTTTTGTCAGGTTCTGTAAGTAAATATGGGAAAACTTTTTCATGTATGACCTCTAAAGGATGAACCGGGTAAGTGATTACAACAGACTTTGTTTTATTTTCTTTAGCCAGTCTTACTGTTTCTGTCAGCAAGTATTGATGACCTTTATGTACGCCGTCAAATGTACCTATCGTTAGTACTGGTCTATTCATGAATAACTCTTCTTGCTTGAAAAATACCATTGTTAATTGATGCTAATCCGATAAAAATATTATTATTGTTATATACTCTCACCAAAGAATAATCTTTGTGATTTGTAGTGAAGTTTTGACCGTTTATAAATTTTTTTTCTTCATCAGATGTAAGGGTTAAGTGGTTCATCTTATAAAGTAAATGATCAGGACTGATTAACTCTGTCTCTTGTGTTATGTCAGATATTTTTAGAGCATTATCAACATTAAAGTCAGCTATCTTCGAACGCCTTAACTCAATTGTACAGGCAGTTTTATTAAATAATGAAGCAATTTGCTCAGTGAGAGTCCTAATATAAGTACCTTTTGCAACTTTGGCTTTCCATGTGAAATAAGGGTAGTTATAGTCTAATAAATCAAAAGAGATAACATCTATATCTCGCTCAGGCAAAATTATGTCTTTGCCTTTATAAGCCATTTTATAAGCTTTTTCTCCATTTACTTTGACAGCTGAGTATTTAGGAGGTATCTGCTTGTTGATTTGTAAAATATTTGGTATTTGTAATTCAAATTCTTGTTTACTAATAATTCTCGGATTGTTATCTTGACTAATAATTTTACCTGTAATATCTGCAGTATCTGTCATGAAATCAAACTGACTTTTAACAATATATTCTTTATCAAAATCTATTATATATCGACTAAAACTTGTTGCTTTATTGAAGAGTATGATTAATAATCCTGTAGCAAAGGGATCAAGCGTACCTATATGACCAACTTTTTTTATTTGTAGAATATTTCTAATCTTTTTTACCACATCAAATGATGTCCAATCTTGTTCTTTATCAATAAGTAAAAATCCGGAGTTCATTATAAAGTACTCTCTATATGGTTTATAACTTTAATAATAGAGTTTTCTAAGTCTTCTTGAATCCTAAATCCTGCAGCTTCTTTATGACCTCCCCCTCCATATTGTTGAGCTATAGCTGCCATGTCTCTGCATTCTGAGCGTAAACTGACTCTGAAATCATTTTCTCCATACTGTTGAAAGTTTACTTGAATTTCAACATCTGTAATGCCTTTTGTCCATTTCATCATCTTGGAATATGCTTCAGTTGTTAAATTGTTTTCATTAAGCATCCGGGTCGTACAGTAGAAATAAGCAATTTTTTTTGATTCTGAAAGGCAAAGAGTTGCTAAGCTTTGACCCACAAATTTTAAATACGAAATATTAGTTTTTAACAAAAACTCGTAAACAATATCTGCAGGTTTTAATCCATATTTCATAAGTTCTGCTGATATAAGAAATGTTTCATTATCAGTGTTTTTGTTAATAAAATTATTGGTGTCATTTAAAATAGTCGTATAAATACAGTCAGCATAAAGCTTTTGATATACATCATCTAGTTCTGTTATGTAATCTTTCAGGAAACGATGTAACATTATTCCTGTTGAAACGGCATTTTCATCTATGTAATAAAAATACTCCTTTGAAAGTTCATCTGATTTTATAACATGATGATCTACAATGAAAACATGCTTTGCATTATTAAAAATTTGACTATCCGTATCAATACGACTTTTCTCGTTACAG
>CAZJNG010000268.1:0-4242 GCA_964547265.1 uncultured Candidatus Cloacimonadota bacterium
ATGTTAAGTCTCCTATTATAGGTCCTGTTCTAACTGGAACAGTCTTAAAATTTGATTATCGTATCGTAAACTGGTCAGGCTATCCTGGCACAGCTACTCCTTTAGAACCCGGCAATACTGTAGAAATTAAAGTAAACGGCGAAGTAGCATATACAATATCAAGTGAAAATCATACAGTTACAACAAACTTTGCAGAAGTATCATTTGATATATCTGATTTTGCTGGTCAACTTGTTGATGTAGAATGGGTTTGTACATGGGTTTCAGGCGACTACTATGTTGATATTGACAATGTTAAAATATTTTTACCTGTTGATTATGACCTAATTGCAATGAGTATTAGCGGACCAATCATGCCAACTGTTGGAATGGAATCTGTTTATACTGTTAGAATAAAAAATGATGGTTTATTACCTGCTAGTGGTTATACAGTTAAATTAATGCAAGGAACTACAGAATTAGCAAGTGCTACAGGTGCAGAAATAGCTCCTCAAACAATTACTAATATTGATTTAGCATGGACACCTACAACTCAAGGCGAGTTTGACATTCATGGTATTGTTGAATTTGCTGCAGACATGAATCCGGGAAATAATATTACAGATATCATGACTGTTGATGTACAACCTGAAGGTACTGCAATTGCTTATATTGGCAATCCAAACAGTACTTCAACCGCAAATATACCTCCACTAAACTATTACTATAAAAACAGTGTTTCACAATCTTTATACCTTGATGATGAAATACAAGTCGGTGGATTAATCGAAGTTATTGCTTACAGATTTACAGGTCATGGAGATATTCCTGCAGAAACTCCTATAGCTATATATATGGCTATAACAGATCAAGAAGTTTTTGCATCTACATCAGACTGGGTTCCTTATGAGGAATTTCAACTAGTTTATGAAGGATCATTGCCTGTATCTGATGCAGGAACTTATGATATTTTAATCTCTCTTGATACTCCTTTCCCTTACGGTGGAGGAAATCTTGTAATTATGGCTCACAGACCTATGGATCCAAATCCGTATTATAATTTTAATAACAAATTCCAAGTAACAGGATTTGCCGGAGTAAACAGAACACTTACTCTTAGTGCTGATTCTAACGAATACGATTTACAAGCATTACCTGCAGGATCGTTCAGTACTAATGTTGCTAATACTTCATTAGTGTTTAACACAGCAGGTTTAGGCTCAGTTACAGGTGTTGTTACACATAACAGCCAACCTTTAGCTGATGTTGAAGTAAGAATAGCAGGAACTAACAGACGCACAATTACTAATGCAGAAGGTGCTTATACTTTAAATTACATACCTGAAGGTAATGTAACATTAACTGCTACAAAACATGGTTTCTATAATTATACATCTGATCCTGTTACCGTTATAGAAGATGGTGTTACAACTCATAATTTTGCAATGACACAATTACCAACAGTAACAGTTTCTGGAACTATCTTAGCTTCTGATACAGGAGCAGGACTTGCAGGTGCGAATATTACTTTAACAGGTTATGAAAATTATGGAGATATCACAAGTAATGCTCAAGGTCAATTTGAAATTCCAGGAGTTTACTCAACATTTACTTATACAATCAGAGTTATAAGAGATGGTTATCAAACTTATGTTGATGATAACATTGAAGTTGGTACTGTCGATTTAGCATTATCACCAATAACTCTTGAAGAATTAGCTAATCCACCAAGAAATGTTATTGCTACTGCAACAGAATCAGCTGCTACAATTTCTTGGAATTCTCCATCAGGTGGAGCTGAAGTTGAATTCAGATATGATGATGGCGTTGTTACTGGTCAATTAGGCTTCCCTTCAGGCAACGAAAACTCTGTAATGGGTGCAGTTCACAGACATAATGCAACTCTTAATGAAATGTCATGGTTCTTAACTACAGAAGCAGGAACATATTCTTCAGTAAAAGTTTGGGTTATCGGTCTTGACGCTGCAGGACTTCCTGATAGAAATCAAATCTTGTTCTCACAAGCAAATGTTCCTTTTACTCTTGGAGAATGGAACACATTTACATTCCCAAATCCTGTAGATGCTCCTAACGGATTCCTTGTAGGATTAAGTGCATCAGCATTCTTAGGTCTTGCTACTGATGATGGTATCGGACCTGAATATCCTTTCGTTCCTTCAACTCAATTTGGTGTATTCGATATTACTGATCCAAGCTCAGCATTTACAGATATCAGTTTCTGGGAATTCCAGGTTAATTATCTCATCAGAGCTACCGGTATTGACAATGGCGAATTAAGAACCTTTGACAACAACTCTTATGCATCACTTGTTACTCCAAAAGATGAAGTAGCTAAAAAATCAAGAGTTGATAATATAGCTCCTGTGTATAACAGATTAGAAAATGAAATTGTAACTAATTTCACTTCTTTAAAAACTACACAATCTCGTGCTTTAACTCACTATTCACTTTACAGAGCAGATGTAGCTCAACTTGATAATCCTAATCTTTGGACTCTTATTGATGGAAATATTAGCGATACAACTTTTGTTGACAATTTATGGGCTACAGTTGAAAGTGGCGAATACAAATATGTTGTACACGCTATTTATACCAACAATGTATCTTCAGTACCGGCATTCTCAAATCCTGTTTCTAAAAACATGACTGCTCAGGTTACTGTAAATATCACAACAGAAAACGGTGGAGCTGTTAATGGTGCTTTAGTTAGATTGATTAACAACAATGGAAATCCTAACTATATTTATCAACAAACTGCTACAGGTCAAAGCGTTATTTTCCCTGAGGTCTGGAAAGGTACTTATACTTTATCAGTACAACTTGCAGGATATGTTGATTATATCAATAACAACTTAGTTGTTCAAGAAAATCAAGTTACTGTACCTGTTAATTTATTGGTTAGCAATTATGCAGTTGATGATGATTTTGAATCTTATGATAGTTTCGCTTTGGAATTTGGTCAATGGACTTTAATTGATGGAGATATGAGTGCTACTTATGGCTTCACAGGCATTAGCTTCCCTAACTCAGGATCTCCAATGGCTTATATAATATTTGTACCTTCTGAAACATCTCCTGCTCTTGATTATACACCAAATTCAGGAAGCAAAATGGCTGCAAGCTTTGCTTCTACATCAGCAGTAAACAATGATTACATGATAACTCCTGCAATCAATGTAGGTCTTGGTGCATACATTAAATTCTGGGCTGCTTCTTATACAGATCAATATGGTCTTGAAAGATTCAGAGTTCTTGCCGGCACAACTAATAATCCTGCACAAATGACAGTTCTTACTCCTGGTGCTTATGTTGAAGCTCCAACACAATGGACTGAATTTATGTATCCATTAGACGATTTTGCAGGTTTACCAATTTATGTTGCTATCAACTGTGTTTCTGATGATGCATTCATCTTCTTTGTTGACGATGTTCTCGTTGAAACAGGTGAAAGCATTGACGGACAAATCCCTACACCTAGAGTTACTCAATTATCAGGTAACTATCCAAACCCATTCAATCCTACTACAAGTATCAAATTTGAAATGGCTAAGCAAGGTCATGTAGAATTAGAAATCTTCAATATCAAAGGACAAAGAGTAAAAACTCTTGTTAATGATATCAAAGAACCAGGTTTCCATGAAGTAGTTTGGACAGGTAAAGATTCTCATAACAGAAATGTTGGTAGTGGTGTTTACTTCTATAGAATGAAAACAGGTACATATACTTCAACTAAGAAAATGTTACTTGTAAAATAATAAACTCAATAACAATTAGGCACGCTCTTGTAGCGTGCCTTTTTTTATTAAATAAATAAGAAATATCTTGACATCGGCACAATTAGTGCATATTGTATTTAAAATATTAAAAGTGAGGTGCTTATGAAGTTCTTAGACATTGCAATGGATTATGCAAAAAGCTTATCAGCAGATTATGCCGATATTCGTATTCAAAAGACTACTTCCGAAGGTATATATCTCGAAAATACAAGCTTTAAGCATAATAATCTCGATATTACTTATGGTTATGGAATCAGAGTTTTAAAAAACGGAGCCTGGGGTTTTGCACATTCAAATATCTTTACCGACGAGGCTGTTAAAAAGACAACTCAGCAAGCTTATGACATAGCTAAGTTATCTGCAACGCTCAAAAATGGAGCAGGCATCAGGCTTGCTAATGAAAAAAGTTACATAGCTGAATACAGAACTCCGCTTCAAAAAGACCCGATGCAAGTTTCATTAAAAG
>CAZJNG010000269.1:0-4230 GCA_964547265.1 uncultured Candidatus Cloacimonadota bacterium
GAAGTAATTATTTCTCTGAGTATATCTATATAATTTTTCGGGCTGGTGTTCAAACAATGTCCCAATGTGCCAAGGTGTTTTGGATCGGTTCCTGCGCTCTTCTCTAAAGGGTTGTATAAATTTAAAACAATATATTTTACTTCATTTATATTGTTAGGAAATATGTGGACTTTTTTCCTGTGAGTGAAGTAAGACCCTATATTTGCTTGAACAGAAATTGAATCATTTTTGACAATGTTTTTAATAGATGAAATGTTTAAATCTTCTCTAAGTGGGTAATTTTTTGAATCCCATATAATTATTGAATGTGGAAGAGGGAAGGGCGTAAGCATATAAAATGATACAACATTCAATAATAAAAGAAGAAAAACTATTTCTTTTACTGAAAACTTTTTTATTTTATTACAAAACTTTGGAGTTGAGTAAACACAAGAAACTAAAAAAATGATACTTAGCGTTGCATTGTGGTAGGCGAATAAACTTCTTGGCATTGGGTTCGCTGAGAAAGAGTTTGCAACTAGGTCTGAAATTCCTGGAAGAAGAAATTTCACTCCAAGAATAGGTATAAATAAAAAAGGCAATAAAAGGCTTGAAAAATATTGAAGGAAGTTCAGGTACTTCAACAAATTTCGAATGATAGGAAAAATAGACCTGGGCCCAAGCTTAATATAGTATTCTTTTATCCATCCATACCTGCTGAGTTGTCCCATATTGTCAACGAGCATAATGTGCTGACCATAATTGGACAAAAATGGCATCAACCAAAATAAAATAATTGCTGTGTGGGCTATCCCTAAAAGAAAAACAATAGAACCTTTATAAATGTCTTTATTTTTAATGTACCATAATATTCCGAACGCAGAAATGCTGAGTCCAAAATGTTCTTTGCAGAGGGAAATGACAAGCAATGAGATAATAAAAAGTAAAAAATTCCTTTTTTCAATTGCAATAAATGCCAGAGCAAAAAATGGTATCGCGATACTAATTTCATGGAAGTCAAAAAAAGCAGTATTTGCTATTCTAAAATCCAATAAATATATCATCGAAAAGGCGAGAGCAATTGATTTTGAGAAAATGAGCGTCCTGCATAAGTAATAAATTAAAAATGAAGTAAATGACAGACATATCGATTGGACAAGAAGTAGCCAAAGAGGAGTAGCATAAAAAAAATAAAGAGGTGCAAAAATGGCAATTATAGGAAAGAAGTGGAATGATAAAATATTTATGCTTTCATCAAATAAAAAAGAATTATGAAATGGCAATTTGTTCAACATGCCCCAAATGGCCTGGTCGAAAACTCCTAGGTCGTTAATGTTGGTTATAAGTGCATAATGTCTCGATATGGAGAATAATAAAATAGAAAAAAAATGACAAATTGTAAGAAAAGCTAAAATTAAAATGGAATTTCTTGACAACAAAGAAATTATGTATTTCTCTATATCAAGAAATTTGTTGATTTTCGGCTTAATCATAGAAGCTTGCCATAATTACTTTTAGAATTTATCAGGGATATCATGGAATGGCCATGGAATGACCATATGATAAAAAGTCCAAAAAAGGTTATTGGTTGCACACCTACAGTAATGGAAACTGAAATAGATATAAGAGATAAAAAAATAAATAAAATCGATATAGGTTTTGATTTTGTTGTTATAAATGAAAATGCCGAAATAAATGATATTATCAACATGGTTAGGTGGTAATATTCAACTATTGGAACAACAAGAAAAAGCCCTGGTATTATAAACGAAAAAATCCTTTGGTAGTCATTTTCATTCTCTAAAATTATCAAAAACGCGGTGATGCCCGTAATAATGGTTACATATAAAAGATAAGCCCATATGCCGTAACTTAGTAAGTTTAAGTAAATTAAAGAATAAGCCTTTGAATAAATTCTAGGAATAGCTAGAAACCATAGCGTTGAATTTGGGATTAGAAGAGAAATGCTAAAAAACAAAATAGAACTTATTAAAATTCGTTTTTCTTTAATGCCGAGCGCAAACGCTATTGCGATCGGAAAAAGTTTAAAAAACATTGCAAGTGAAAGAAATAGTCCAGCAATCCATGGTTTATTTTTTGTGCAAAAATTGAGACTTGCTGCTATGAGGAGAAATAAAATTCCATCAACCTGGCCAAAGCGTAGTACCTGCACAAAGGGTAGCCAGAAAAAACTCGTGCCCCAAAAAATAAATTCCATTCTAGGTTTTGGCTTGCAGATTTTTAAAACAACATAGACTCCGGCAAGGTAAGACACGATATTAACGATTATCAATAAAGTCTTGGCCCAATAATAGGGCAGGAACCCTAAGGGTGATAATAGGATTGCGGCCGCCTTTGAATAAATGAAGGTTAAATCCTGGTTTTCTTCCGGTATCGAATATTTATTGTGATGGTCGATTTCATATATTTTGTCTGTGAAAAGACCGTTTTCTAGTATGGTTTTGGCGGTTGAATAAAATACTGGGAAGTCAGTTGCCTGAGTGAAATGCGCTATATAAATAGAAAGGCAAAAGAAAGCTAGAATGTATGCAATAATAATTGAATTTTTCAATATTTTAATCCGATAAATATTATATTTTAATCAAAATGCTTGCAAGATCATCAGAATAAATCTCACTCCAATTTCCTTGTACCTTCAGGTATCTAATGAGGGACGAATTCAAAGGATAGAATATAAACTGAATGTCATACCTATTTAGTAGTTCATCAACTTCTTTATCAACTTGGACTATTTTTTTGTAATTTGTAAAAATTTCCTCACCATACATGTCCGCACGACCATCGATGAATACTGGTTGTTTAGGGCTTAAGGCATAAATCATATAGCCTCCCCAGGCATATTGATTGAAAACATTGCCCTTGGGAGGGTTGCTTGAAAGATAGTCCACTGCTGCTATCGGAAAAATTTTATCTGGAACTGGGATTAAGTTTTTGAAAAATAGCTGTGGTTGCGGAAAAAACGAAGATGAAAGAACGAGGAAAATAATGGCGAGGGTTAAAGTCCCTACTGGACCCGACCATTTAGAGAGAACCAAAGGCTTTTCGATATTCGCCTTTTTGTTTGAATAGTGTTGAAAGAAGGGAGTAAGCCATGTTTCGGTGGATTTGGCTAATGCCGGCGCCAAGTAATAACCTGCCACGCTTATGTGACGTTGATGCACCAAGGCCGCATTGATGAAGAAGAGGAGAAATAGGCGTTCCTGCCATGTGGGCAGATATTTATTTAGTGAAAGTAGGAAAATGACGAAAAGTAAAAATAATCGAAAAATCCATTGTTCCTGGAGGTTAGGTGAAAGCCATTCGTTGATGCCCTTTGCAAAAACATCACCGGAAACATGAAATGGAAACAGATATAGCGAATACCCAAAAGGGTTTATCCCTACGGATAATACGGTTAGAAAGAAAACTAAAATAGAGGTTTTTTGATCTTTTAACCAATCAAGAAAGTGATCTGGTTTTAATGGAAAACCTGCCTCAATGTATCTCCCACAGAGAAACATCCCCTGTAGAGCAAGGCCTAAAATGAACCCGCCATGCAAGTTGACCCATAAAATTGTAATTAATGGTAAAAAAAATAAATAGCGATTTTGTTTTTTCAGGAGATAAAAAGATAGGCCCCCAAGCAACCATGTGAAGATGTGGGGGCGTGCCAGTAAATGAGAAAGGGATAAAATAAAGGCCAAGGAGACAAAGACCAGGGTGGGCCACTCACTGGACTCTTTTCTAACGGTCACAAATAAAATCCAAAAGCTCAGGGACGCAATGAAAAAGAAAAAGATGCATAATCCGGGCAGTCCTGCAAAGTCATGAACGACTGCCATGACAATTTCTGCCAGCCATTCATGGGCTGTCCAAGGGACATTTGGGGCGGTATGGGAAAAAACATCTTGGGTGAGAATGGCACGATCGGCCAACATGCGTTGCCCGGCGGCAATGTGCCAGAAGGTATCCCCATCGTTAAGAGAACGGCCACCGCTGAACAGGGTCAGAAGAATGAAGGTGACCAGAGCGAATAGCCCGCCAATATCCGGCAACAACCGTGCCGGGTGCCAATTGCGCATCATGTCGAAAGCTATTCTTGGGGAACCTGAACTGCCTGGGTGCGCAGCTGTCTGAGACGATCCAGGTTCTGTTGGGCGCGCAGGTAAAATGTGGGGCTGGTTTGCAACGCTTTACGGAAGGATTGTTCCGCTTTGTCCCAAATTCCCTGGGTCATGTAAAGGTAGCCGA
>CAZJNG010000270.1:0-4228 GCA_964547265.1 uncultured Candidatus Cloacimonadota bacterium
ACACCTATGTGCAATAGAATTTTGGCGCCCAACCTAAAAGGGGTTCGAGTGTTATGCGAGAAAACTATGCAAGCCAATCATTTCACGTTATGAGGCTCTAAAAACTGAAAAACAAAGTTCATAGGTTGAACATGGAAAGGATACTGTTGAATGAGTTTTACTCTGTCTCAACTATTTCCAGGGGTAGAAACTGGGTTGAACAAGATCGGGTTTTTGTTTGGCGCGGGAACTTCGAAAGAAGCAGGATGCCCTTTGATGGGTGATCTTACAAAAATCGTCGTTTCTAATCTCTCTTCTTCTCACAGGGCGTTATTGGACGAAGTGTTAAGTAAAAGTGAAATTTCATATGACCCCAAAAAAGGGTTTCCCAATATCGAGTTTCTCTCTGATTTAGTTACTGAGAATTATGTTGCAACTCAGAATTCAGAATTTGAAAATCTAGAGTCTGAGATGCGGGAATTAATTGTTGAAGCAATTTTGTCTGTCAACAATCCAAACCTGACCCACCACGTTCGTTTTCTCAATGCACTTAAAAAAAGGGCCTATGGTAATTCGCAGACTGTCACAATCCTGACGACCAATTACGATGTTCTTTTCGAATTGGCAGCGGCCGAGGTTGGTGTTCGTTTTGAAACTGGATTTGATGGACCGCTTCGACGTGTGTTTGATCCATTTGTCTTCGATTTAGCGAGAGGGACCGTAGAGAAAACCCGCTTCACGCCCCGGAGAGAACTTCACGTCAACATTATCAAGCTTCATGGCTCGGTATCTTGGGTAATAGAAGAAGGTCGCGTTATTGAAAGCGGGCTCGACCTGAGGGGTGGCACATCCAAAAGAGCTCTTGTGCTCCCACGTCGCCGAAAAGTCATGGACACTCTGTCAGAGCCATTCGATCAGCTATTCACTCGGGCATCTAGAACACTTGGTTCGAATTGTCAATTCATCGTAACATGTGGCTTCAGCTTTGGCGACAAGCATATCAATGATCAGTTAATCTTCCCAAAACTTGCTGATGGAAAAATTCGCTTGACTGCATTATGCGGTGAGGAACCTGATTGTTTCCCTGACTTGAAAAGATTTCCAGCATTCCACGCAGGTTTTCCGACGAACTGTTACATCGATCAAAAAGACACTGGGACAGGGACAGATCTTTGGAGATTCAGTAACCTTGCTAAATTGATGGAACCTTAAGGAGGAAGCTGAATATGAATGATTATAAAATTGGTCGAGTAGTTGGAGTTTCAGGGGAACATATTTTTGTTTCCTTGACTGACCCCTCAGACGAGAGAGGGGATGAAGGAGGTGTCCCTCCTTCTATGATAGTAAACCTCCCCTGTGAATCCGGGCCAATCCCTTTGCTCATCGGTCAGCCCGGAACATTTATAGCTGTTAGTTTGCCTTCGGGGCGCATTCTTGCAATGATCACGACGATCGATATGAAAGAGAGCTCTCCTCTAAAATCAGAATTAAGGGATGCCATAGCCGATGGTGCTGCAATCATTGAAGAGCAAAAAAGGATCATTTCAGCAGTGCCAGTAGGTACTTTGGATGTAAGTGGACGGTTCGAAAGAGGTACAGATGTAATGCCGACAGTCAATTCTTTTGCATTTGCAGTACCACCGAAGACTATCAACAGTATCTATCAACAATACGCCGATGGGAATTTTTCTCTTGGTCGTCTCTCGTTAATTCCAGATCAACAAGCCAATATTAACTTGGATGCTTTTTTGTCAAGGCACGGAGCTATTCTCGGGCAGACCGGAGGAGGTAAATCATGGGCAGTGGCCTCTTTCTTGCAAAAAATTGCTTCTTTTCCTCGGTCGACGGTGGTGCTGTTCGATCTCCATGGGGAATACGCTTCAGCATTCCCAACTGAGGCAGATGTAATCTCAGGAAGCGATATTGAACTGCCTTATTGGTTAATGAACAGCGAGGAACTCCTAGGTTTGATGGTTGATCGTAGCGAATCTGCAGCTCCTAATCAGATCGCAAAATTCAAAGAACTGCTTCAGGAGGCTAAGGATAGCCATCCTGAGAATCAGACACTGGGGCTTGATCGCATTACGATTGATACTCCTGTTTATTTTGATTTTGAGAAAATACTCAATGAATTTCGTAGGTTGGATACCCAAATGGTCCCAGGGCAACGCGGTGAGCGCCAAGGGCCTCTTTTCGGGCAGTTCACTCGTTTATTGATGCGAGTCGACTCGAGATTAAATGATCGACGTTACGATCTCATTTTTCACCCTCAAACTTATGCAAGAAGTGCATCCATGGAGGATTTATTTAGACGCCTCCTTGGTGAAGGAGCTTCCAACAAGAAGAAAATCGTTATTATTGATCTTAGTCCTGTCCCGTTCGATGTTCGAAACTCTGTGATATCACTGATTCTAAGGTGTCTATTTGATTTTGCTTATTGGTATCGGAGGGTAAATGGGAATTCATATCCTATAGCAGTTTTTGCGGACGAGGCTCATATCTACCTGAACGATAGTGACTCAGACTCACGATCATCAAGGGAGTCAGCTGAGCGAATCGCAAAAGAGGGGCGGAAATATGGGATCAGCCTCACTGTTATTAGCCAAAGGCCACGTGAAGTGTCTGCCACAATATTGTCGCAATGTAATTCTTTCTTGTGTTTGCGAATTTCAAATCCCGACGACCAAAGCTACGTTAGAAACCTTTTACCCGATTCTGTACGCGGGATTACGAGCATGTTCTCCACCCTTAGAAGAGGGGAAGGGATCTTGCTTGGCGATTCAGTCATGATGCCTACTCGAATTCGAGTTGATCCGCCGAATCCTACTCCACATAGCGAGGATACTTCATTCTATACCAAATGGAATGAAGAACCAGAGAAAATTGATGTTGCTGGTGTCCTTGATGCATGGCGCCGGCAAGCGGTAAAAAAGATCTAATTACTTAAGTGTTGATTCCTGGAACATTTTTTGTCAACGATGTTCTGACACTCAACAGTTTAGGTTTCAGCCAATCGGATTGCACAAAACTTATAACGTTTTTGATTGGGAGTCAGTAAGATGAATCCAACCAAAGATTCACTTTATGGTGGTATTGCGGGCGTCAGTATGAATACTGATCAAGTTGATCTTGGTCATGGCGTTGTGCTCTCGAAGACTTTTGCACATTTCATGGCCCCATTTCTCATGGCTTTTGCGCCGGCAGAGAAAGGAAAACACCACCCGGGGCCATTGAGCGTAGTGAACGGCGGTATTGGGTTTGACATCCACATACAGATTTTTGTCCCATCGACTTTTGCACTCCCTAATTTTTTCGATCGGCTGAATACTGTGTGGTGGATTACAGCTCTTATTCGGTTATGTGGTGCTTTCGGAGGGCATCTTCCAGTTATTGCCGATAGACCGTTTTCACAGATTCCAGAGAACAGTAAAGAAGCAAACATCCTGCCGGTCGAAGTTTTGCCGAGGCAACTATCTAAAGAAATATCACAAACCGAACTTTCAGATGAGGATATTAAATGGTTGAGGTGTGTCTGGATAACTGGTGGTCGTTTGATGGGTAGTAGTGTTGAATTTAATGATGCTTTCCAGGCTCTCGATGCTGCGGGGGCTATGCCGACAAAGTCTGTGGCACTGTTGGCTGTATGGGGAGCCTTGGAACGTCTCTTCTCGCCAGATAATCGAGAACTTCGCTTCAGAGTTTCAGCAAACATAGCAGCCTACCTAGAGGAAGCGGGAGAAGGCCGTCTGACCTTACAACGTCGAATTTCAAAGTTGTATGATGCCCGGTCGTCGGTTGCTCATGGAACTAGACTTAAGAGCCCCGACGCATGGGCGGAAACCCATGAGCTTGCGAATCGCATTGTAAAAAAAATATTAACATGTGGGCAAGTACCATCGCGCGAGGACTTGGATAATCGGTTATTTGCACCAAATATCTAACCATTCCGCTGGAAGAGTTCTACAATTGTCAAGGGACATCCATTTCACCGCAGTAAAGGGACATCCACTTTCCCGCAAAAGTTCACCGTTTCCCGAAGATACCTGAGGGCCCTCCGGCGCGAGGGGGTGAAAATCCCTCAGGAGCTGGAGAACACGTTCTCCCCGTTTGACCGCTGTTGTTCTTTAATGGCCTCGGGTTCTCGTCGTTCTGACCTCCCGCTTCAGAGGCTGGGTGGCGCAGCGCAGTGATCCTCCCTGGCCGTTGTGGGTTCCGAAAAACACCCGGTGGACCGTGATGCCCCTCTTTT
>CAZJNG010000271.1:0-4222 GCA_964547265.1 uncultured Candidatus Cloacimonadota bacterium
ATTGTAATATTATGAAAGATGAAATTATTGAAAAGATTCCCGGTAAATTTTTCATAATCAAGTGAACCGTTTAGGCTATTGTTTAGTATTTTCAGAGCATTAGTGATAATAAGATTTTGAAATAAGTTTGAAAATCTAAAAGATATGAATAGCAGATTAATAAGCAGGATAATACTTGTTAATATGATAATAATTTTATATTTTATTTTAAGTTTGTGTGATTTCATGTTAAAAAGCTTCGCCTATTGTGAGGTAAAATTTTAAACTTCCTGAATCGTTTATGAAAGGTTTAGCAAAATCAGCTCTGATAGTACCAATAGGAGTTATATATCTTAATCCCAGACCAAGAGAATATGATAAATCATCAACTTTATAAAAGTTAGATTTTTCCCATACTTGACCGCTATCAATCAGGATTGCTCCATTGAAATTTGTAAATATGGGGAATCTTGTTTCCAGATTCATAAGTAATGATGATCGACCACCAATTGCTTGATTGTTTTCATTGTATGGGCTAAGTTCATTTCTGTTAAAACCTCTTACAGATTGCATACCTCCCAGATATAATCTTTTTTCTATAGGGATGGCAGGAGAGTCTTTTATTTCTTGCATAGTATTTGCAGCAACTCTGAAAGCATAGTTAAATAACCAAAGACCAGGTTGATAATATCTAATTTCTTGTTGTAATAAAATATAATCATAAGGGCTATTAAATCCTACACCTGCAATGCCTCCTCCGCTAATCAGGTGAATGCCTTTTATAGGGTAATTTTGTGGAGTAGAATAATTAATGTCTAGTTGTGTGTAAAAGGTAGATTGATTATATATAGATTTACTTTCTTCAGGATTTACGACTTTTATGTCTTGTAATTTGTTTTGTTCTAAAAGATGTGAAAAGCCTGCTGACCATTCAGGTGCAGGTAAATTATAAGAAAAAGAACTTATATTGCCATAAATATCTAAAGAAAACATCTCTTCTTTTTCTCTTTTAAAGAAAGGATTTAAGCTTAGTTTTAGGTTTCTGTGGAAAAGTGCAGGTTGTGTCCATAATAACTGTATGTTTATAGGTTCTAATGCTGATGAGCGAAATGATATATCTTGCTGATCTGCGATATTTAACAGATTATGATGACTGAGTTGCATGAGTGTTCTGATTTTTTCTTCACTACCCCAACCAATACCGGTTTGCAAAGTCCATTTTGCTTTTTCAACCAAACTTATAGTTGGGATCGCATAATCTTCATTGGTAGTGAATTGAGGATAGATTTGTACAGAACGAAAAACACCTGTCCTGATTAATGCTGATTGATTTTTATTTATCAAGTCAGCAGTATAAGTTACGGAGTCAGAGATATCTAAAATTCTTAGTAGAGTTTTTTTTGAGGTGTGTTTATTTCCTCTAATAACTAAACCTTTTGTGTAATATTGATTTCCTGAATTGACAATAAAGCTTAGATTAACTGAAAGAGAATCGACTATTCTGAGATCAAAATCCGTTTCTGCTTTTAAAAATCCTGTATTGATGAGGCTGGAATTTATTAAACTTTGATCATAGAATACATTGTTATCAATAAATATTGTATTTGGTCTAGACTTAATTTTTTCATGTTTAGAGATGTTTCTTTTTTTAGAAATTATTTCCGGTATTTCTATATTTTGTGAGTCTTCAAGAATAATGGTGGAATTAGTAATCATTACAGGTTGGTTTTCTAAGATATAATAGTTAATAGTTACTTGGTTTTTTTTGTGGTAACTAAGCGTTGTCGTTATTTCTACATATAGATATCCATTTGCTTGAAAAAATCTTTTCAGATTTTGTTCATCTTGTATAGCCAGATTAATTTCAAAGACAGGCTTTTTTTGCCAGAACAAGAATTTTTTATAAAAAGGATCTTGTTTTAGGTTAAGTTGTTGTTTTAGTTTTGTTTCTGAAAGGCTTAATCTTTTATTAGGGGTTAAGCTTAGAAAATTTATCTTATTAAGATAAAAGATTTCTGACTGAGTAAAGTCGTCCGGATTTACTTCATTAGTGCCAGATAATGATATATATATTATTGTTAGCAATAGAAATGCTATAATTTTTTTTCTCATATTGAATAATATAGAGATAAAAACAGATTTTGCAAATTATATTGTTAATTATTCAATGTGTGCTAAACATAAAGTAAATATTAAAAAATAAACACTCTTGTAATTTTCATTGGTATAAGAAATGCTTTTTATAAGTAATCAAGAGAAAAAATTTCAAGGAGGGCATAAAATGAAAAAATATTTAATCTTGCTAATAAATATCATTTTAATCACTTATCTGTATGCAAGTAATGAATGGACATTTTTTAACCAAAGTAATACTCTTTTCCCTTCTAACCCCTATAAAGTAATTGTTATCGATGACAATAACAACAAATGGATTGGGACAGAGTATAACGGATTATTAAAATTTGATGGTACAAACTGGGATTCGTACACCATAACTAATTCCAATCTATCCTCAAATAAAATTAATAATATGATATTTGATGAACATCAGAATCTTTGGATAGCAACAACAAATGGAGGTTTAGTAAAAAAAGATTTGGCAAATACATTTACTGTTTATAATTCAACTAACTCCTTTTTACCAACGAATAATATTAATCATATAGATATTGATCCATTTAAAAGTAAGTGGATTGGAACAAAGCAAGGGCTTGTATTTTTAGATATTTATGAAAATTATAACACTTTCAATATGACTAATAGCGGGTTACCCTCAAATGACATTACTACCGTTAAAACTGTTACAGAGTACTTTTTAAAAGATAGTTGGAATAATGAATCAACAGGCACTGATTCACTTGATATTCATTATACAAAATGGATTGGCACTACACAGGGTTTAGTTCGATATGATAATTTTAGTTGGGAAGTTTTTACTACATCCAATTCTGTGATAACCGGAAATGGTATTACTGCTTTAACGATAGATAATAAAAAGAATAAATGGGTAGGTGTTTATAATTGGAATAGTAATTCGGGGGGTGGCTTGATTAAGATAGATTCTACTAATACTCAATGGACAGTATTTACTATTAACAATTCGCAATTACCTTCTAATAATATTCGTTCTATAAACTACGAAATTGATAATTTGGGAAATCCAATTATCTGGATTGCTACCGATAATGGTATTGCCAAACTAATAAATAACAATTGGACGATTTACAATAAGGATAATACTCAAAATAATCTGACTACTAATGATATTTATTCTGTTTCTATTGAGAATAATATGAGATGGTTTGGTACAAATTTTAATATGATGAAGTTTGCTGAATCTGCATGGACTAATTTCAGTATTTTAAATGCAGGAATACCAAACAATAATATAACAGATATTTTTATTGATACCGGAATTAATTATTCTCATAAATGGATAGCAACAAAAAATGGTTTAACCCGATTTAACGGAACTAACTGGAAAGTATTTAACACTGCCAATTCTTTGATTTCTTCAAATGACATTAAAAGTATTGCTTTGGATAATGACAAAATTCTATGGATAGGAACTCAGCAGTTTGGAAATATTGGTGGCGGTTTGTGTGCTTATAATTCAATTAATGATGAGTGGGAGATTTTTAACACAGTTAATTCTCCATTAACAAGCAATTCTATCAACAAAGTTATTGTTAGTTATAATACCAATAAAAAATGGATTGGTACTGCCGGGGGAGGATTGCTAAGTTATGATAATAATGGCAATTGGGAAATATTTACTACCACTAATTCGCAGATAAATTCCGATTATATACAGGATTTATATATTGATTCTTCAAATAAACTATGGATAGCAGGTGATTACGGACTTACTGTATTTGATTCAAATAATAATTTTTTGATAACTTATAATACATATAATTCCAATTTGCCTGTCAATAACATTAAAAAAGTTAAGCAAGATAGGTTAGGTTATATATGGGCAATTACTTCCAATAGTATTGGTAAACTGATAAATAATGAATGGGTAATTTATAACTCGACAAATTCTTCGCTGACCGGTACAATTACAGATATATCCTTTGATTCAAATAATATCAAATGGATTACAACTTCAAATGGACTCTTTAGGACAGATGAAATGAAGTGGGTCGTATTTAACTTAAATAATAGTCAGATAATCAGCAATAATTTAAGTGCTATAAAGATTGAACAAATTATTCAAAATAATAAAATTTATAATTTT
>CAZJNG010000272.1:0-4210 GCA_964547265.1 uncultured Candidatus Cloacimonadota bacterium
TTTTTTAACATATCTGAAAGATTTAAATTCTGAGTTTTTGTAATATCCTCTACATTTTTAATCTCAACATTTCCTAACATTTGCTCAGGTGAAGAAGCAATAACTCTAAACTCTTCTAACTCATAACGCCTGATTTTTGGAGTTAAGGTTTTTACTTCTAATGAGTCTGTAAGACTATCAGCACTAATATTGACAATTAATAATAAATATACAATTATAAAGTATTTTTTCATTATTTTCACCTTAAATAATATATTGTTGGGTTAAAGTCTTTATAGTCATAAGCATTATGACTGGTTGCCAAAATAATTCCTTTATTTAATAAAAAATCTTTCATACAGCTTTTAAATTTTTCTTTAAGAAATTTATCAAGTCCTGCGAAAGGTTCATCCAAAACCCATACAGGTCTGTTTATAAGCATCAAAACACAGAAAGCCAGAGCCTTTTTTTTGCCAAAACTAAGCTTCCAAACCGGTTTATCTAAAATCGACATATCTTCATTATTTTCTATAAGATTAAAATATGACATTGTTAGTTTTATATCTTTAAGCGTATTTACACTATCATCTTGATTATATCGCCAAAAAAGTAGTTCAGAAACACAAGTAGGTCCGATTAGATTAAAATCAGGAAACTGAGATAAATAATGGACATAATTAAAAACATTCAAATTTTTTACACGCTTGGTACAATCTTGAATTAACTGTTTTTGATAAAATATATCTCCTGATTCTGCATATAAAAACCCTGCCATTATCTCACATAAAGTAGATTTACCTTTGCCTGAATCAGCACAAATTAAAGCTAATTGTCCTTCTTTTATTGTAATGTTTGGGTAGTTAATAGCTAGTTCATTAAATTTGATTTTTACATCATTAATTTCAATCATAACTCAATAATCTTGTCTGCCTTCAAATCAAAGAGATTATCATGTTCTGCAATCAGGAGAATCTTACCCTGATTTTTAAGATTTAGAATCAGTTTGATTAAACCTTTTCTGACATCTTCTGATAAACCTGCACCCGGTTCATCAAGTAAAAAAATATCAGGATTCTTTAAAATATTCGAGGCAAGAATTAGAATCTTTTTTTGTCCAAAAGATAAACTGTGTGTCTCTTTATCAGATTCTTTAAGGAAGGGAAATAATTCTATAAGCATCTTATAATCATGAGTAAAAGCTTCATTATTCCTTTTTAAATTTTCAGCTCCAAAGAAAAGTTCTTCTTCTAGAAAGGGAAAACAAATTTGTTTTTCAGGGTCTTGCATCATATAACCAAAGATGTGAGCAATTTCAGGCAATGAAGAGTAATTTATCTCTTTATTGTTATACATGATTTTAGCTTTTAAGTCTGCCTTGACATAATTGGGGATAGCTCCACATAATGCTTGCAACAGGCTGGTTTTACCTCTACCGTTGCTTCCTTTAATGACAAATAACTGTGCAGAATCAATAGAGAAATCAAGATTACTAATAGTATAAAAATCATTTTTGGGATATTTTAAAGATAGATTTTTTATTTGTAATTTTGACATTAAAAGCGGTCTAAAGTTATCTTAGTTATATTTTTAAGCCATCTTTGAGAATGTCTGTCATCAGGCAGAATCAATCTTAAACTAAATCGACCTGAATATTGTTCAAGAGATAATAGAATCAGGTAATCTTCTCTTAATGTAGGCTCAATCTTTATCTTTGCTCCTTCAGCAGATTCGAAGATAACACTACTATAGTCGTAATTTCTAAATTGAGTCATGTTTAAAATCTGATCAAGGTAATATAACTTTTTAAAATTACTTTTTTTAGTTTCTTTATATGATTCATAAAAGCGTAAGATGGTTTGAATGTTCATTTGTACTGTTTCTTCATGCTCAGAAAGATCAATATTTTTGAGTTCTTCAATATCAATCCCCTTAAATCGATTAATGTCTCTAATGCTGAGCTCAACAAAATCCCCTAACCTATCTTCTAACATAATGAAATCATAATATTTTGGTTTATTGATAAATAGTAAAATTACTAGAATTATAAAAGCTATTATTGCAACTAAGATTATTTTCTTATTTTTCTTTAAATCCATAATATACCACCGCATTCATATCTTCAATCTTGTTAATGCCATGAGTGCCTCCATTTTCTGTAGAGTGGAGACCATGATCTGAAAAGATTATAAAATCACCTTCCCAGTACTTTACTAAATTTTTTACCTTATCGCTTACTACTTCAACCTGATTTAGAGTTTGCATTGAGTATGGTCCATACTCGTGTGCAGTATCATCAATACTATGGAAATGTACAAATAATAACTCAGGCTTATCTTCAGGATTAGCTTTACCCTTGTTAATTATTTCTAGAGCAGAATTATATATTTCATCATCCATAGTACCATTATTGTTTTTATCTGTGTTAAGAATAATCGGGTACTTTGAAGGATAATAGGTTTTTTCCTCCTCTACAATAAAAACCTTTTGCAGGTTAAGTTGAGAAAAAATTGATTTGTGTTCATGTTTTGATTCGTTTAGATTATATGGATTACCAACTGAAAAATAAACATATTTTGTTCGTGGAGGATAGATTGTTCTTGCGGGGGAAAAGCAGAATTCTATAAAATAACCGGCTTTATCGTGTGCTTTGGCGTTTTCTAATACATTATAACCCAAACCATCAACAAATATACATAATATAGGATTTGATTTTTTTATTTGTTTAAGCTTAGAATAAATGTCTTTTATTGAGTCTCTTGGGTATTTATCCCAGATTATTGTTAGTGTGTCAGTCGGAGAATGATTTAATGACCAGTGAGTATTATTAAAATGTAAGTCATTTAGCAATTTCTGGTGGACAATAAACTCTTCTTTTCCTGATTTATAGACAATTAATAAAGTGTCTTTGGCAGTTGTATTTGTTTTATTTAGTTCGCTGTAATTATAGCTTTTGTCTTTAGTATATTTAGTGATGAATTTGTTATTAAGCTTTGATGAGCCTTCTATGATGAACTCTTTTTTGATTTTCTGATAAGGACTTAAATGCTCTTCAATGTCATTTCCTGTGAAAAAAGCAAGATTATATTTATTATATGCAGAATCTACTGCAATGAAATCAATATCTTTTAGATTAGTGGTTCGAGGCAGGGTGTTTGAATAACTGTGCCAAACATTTTTTTCATCAGTGATAAATTTTAAGTCCTCAATAAATTCTGTAGAAATTTCCACTGCTGTCCTGTCTTTTGTTACTATAAACAAAGTAGTTATTTCTTTGTCATGAATTATTTTTTTTAAGTCATTATGTTTGGTAATAACTGTACCGGGAGTTATATTTCCATATATAGGAAGTTCATTTTTTACACTGCATGCTGAAAATATAAGAAATATAAATAATGATATTATTGAATAAAGATTATATCTTTCCATTTAAGAGTCTCCCAATCAATTACTTTTCTAAATCCATTGTTTGTGTTTTGTTTTCTTTCTTGTTTTGAGGATAGTGAAACAAAATCCTGATAAGCTTTTGATTTAATATCAAGTTCGTCATAAAAAAAGACCATATTTGAACCTACTTGGATTAATAAAATGTCCTTTTGCCACATACCTGTTGGCATATTTGGAGCATAAACAGAAAACTTGTTATCTTTAACAGCAAGATAAGAGTCTCTAAGATATGGACTGAAATCTAATATTTGTTCAAGACCATCTTTAGAGACAATCCTTACCTTAGTATTTGAACTTCCGGCAAATTTTGAGACTATATCCCATATCTTGTAAGCTTTAATATCAACAAAAGGCTCCGGGGCAGAATAAAGTCTTAATCTGCTTACTATCGTATGGTAAGGGTAAATAATACTTGGTTCTTCTACTTTGTATGATTGAGTTAATTTTATTTTGATAATATCAGAAATCCAGTACATCTCAGGTATATCATTACCGATCAGTCTGTATTTATCTTCATTAAGGTTTGTCTCATTTCTACGGATTGCTATTATAGGACTGTTTTCCGGTGTTATGTCTGCTTTTTTTAAAGAGATAAAATAGTTATCTCCGGCATAAAACTCAATAGCATCAAATTCTACCTTTTTATGCAATTCAAGCAGGGTGAATAGTTTAACACCTTTCCATATATCTTTCTTTACAATGTCATTTTTTTCTCTTGTTGTTATGATTTCTGTTAATTGACTCTCATTTAAGTCAATATTTTCAAACAGAGGGTAGTTTCTTTCGT
>CAZJNG010000273.1:0-4198 GCA_964547265.1 uncultured Candidatus Cloacimonadota bacterium
TGTGCAAGATTACTGTTGTGCAAACACCCTTGTTTGCACCTAAAAGCATAAGTAATTTATATTCAGCAATTTAGAAGACAACAAGCAAGGATGCATGTTGAACAATTCTGCATTTTGAGACAGCCTCTGATAGGCAGGGTTATGATACCTTTAATTTTCCTGTTCTCAGTAGAAATCCTATTTATTAATTCTATAATTATAATAATCGCAATCAACACTACCGATGAAATAATATAGAATATTGAAGATTAAATTACTTGTATATTTCTTTATTTGACAATAGATTAAATGAAACTCATAATCCTATTTCGTTTATATAAATTAAATGTTTAAAACATCAGTTATTAAATACAGAAAGTCAGAGTTATAAATATTTTTTGATAATAATTTAAAAATTATTGACAAGTTTAAGCATATTAATAGACTGGTAACATGATAATAAAAGAGTATAAAAGGCTATTAGTAAGAAATGATTATAAGTCTGCCGGACTTGTAGGCGGATGTATAGATATAAAGCATTTATCGTTATTGGTAAATGCTTTTTTTGTTTTATAAATGAAAGAAAGGAGTTAAATGAAGATAGATAAAATTATTGAATTAGCTTTGGAAGAAGATATTGGTACAGGTGACATTACAACTGAGTATTTAGATTTACCCAGAAAAAATGTATCAGCATATTTAATAGCTAAACAAGATGGTGTATTATGTGGTTTACAAGTTGCATTTAAAGTATTTAAGGCAGTTGATGAAAATATTACTTGTATTGCTTACCGAAAAGATGGAGATATTCTCAAGAAAGGTGAGACTTTCGCAAAGATTGAAGGTTATTCTTCATCAGTTTTGCAAGGAGAAAGAGTTGCTCTTAATTTCTTACAGAGAATGTCAGGGATTGCAACTTTAACAAGGCAGTTTATAGAAAAAATAAATCCATTCCCTGCAAAATTATTAGATACCAGAAAAACAACTCCATTACTTAGGCAGTTAGAGAAATATGCTGTCAGAATTGGAGGAGCATTCAATCATAGGTTTGGTTTATACGATATGATTATGATTAAAGAAAATCATATCAGAGCTGCAGGTAGTATTAGTAATGCAGTGAAGAGTTTAAAAAGAAATAATGCGACATATAGAATTGAAGTCGAGGTAACAAATCTTGAAGAACTTGAAGAAGCAGTAAATGCAAAAGTTGATAGAGTTATGCTTGATAATATGAGTGTTGAAATTATGAGAGAAGCCGTAGAAAAATATTCAGGTAGAGTAGAACTTGAAGCTTCCGGTAATGTTAGTCTTGATACAGTTCATCAGATTGCATCGACCGGAGTAGATTATATTTCAAGTGGTGCTTTGACCCATTCTTACAAATCATTGGATATTAGTTTATTATTTAAGGAGGGAAAATGACTTTACAAGTATCCGTTTTAATAAAAATGCAAAAATTAGATGATAAAATTTCCGAAAAGGAAGCATTAAAACAAAAATTACCACTTCAGTTAAGCGAACTTAAAAATAATGTAGATCTTGCAAAAGCAAAATTGAATACTGTCGATGAAAAAATTTCACTTATTCAAAAAAAACAAAAAGATAAAGAATCTGAGATAAGTACCAATAAAGACTTGATTAAAAAGTATGAATATCAATTGGAAGGCATTAAAAATAATAAAGAATATAAAGCATTAAATTCACAGATTAGTATATTGCATGAAAAAAATGCTCAGATTGAAAATATAATTCTCGAAGTTATGGATGAAGAAAATGAATTAAATAAACAAAGAAAAGAAGCAGAATTAGTTAAGACAAAAGCTGATGAAAATCTTCAAGCAAATGAATCTATTTTGAAAAAAGAAATTGATAAGGTTGATATAGAAATTAATCAACTCAAAGATACTCGTTCAGATTTAGCAAAACAAATTCCTATGACCTTAGTTAAAAAATATGTTCAGTTAATAAAAAATAAAAATCGTAAAGCGGTAGTTTTTAACAATAATAATGCATGTAGCGGGTGTGGTTTTCATATCAGACCTCAGATATTAATTGATTTAAAAGAAAATCATAAAATGATTTATTGTGAAAATTGTGGAAGAATCCTTGTTAATTCTTTAGATTAAATTGCTACCCGAAATGTTTCGTTGATAAATGTTCTGCAAGCATTTTTGTTTGTAGTATTAGATAAAATCTATTAAAAAGTACATATAAGATTGAGAAGCTGAAATGTCTGCCTGTTTATTGATTGATTTAACCTCCTTTTTGTATAATAAAATCTTCAATGAACAGGAGGAAAGTCCGAACACCATAGAGCAGGATACTTCTTAATGGGAAGCTTCAGTGATGAAGAGCCAGCTCCACAGAAAAGAACCGCCAGATGTTTCGGCGTATGGTAAGGGTGAAAAGGTGGTGTAAGAGACCACCGGCTGAAGTGGTGACATTTCAGGCCGGGAAAGCCTTATCCGGTGCAATGCCAAATAGGGAAACTTTTACGCTTGCGTAACTCAGGCTGCTCGCTTGAGATAGTTTCCGGGTAGGCAGCTATAACCGTTCTGTATAGAGTTCAGTCGAACATAGCAATATACGGTATAGAGGAATAGACATTATTTTGCCTTTTACGCAAAAAACAGAATTCGGCTTAACAGCTTCTCAATCGCTTTTAAAATATACGATGGAGTAATAAATGGAGAGATTTAAAGTTCATTTAATAGTAGGAGCCAGACCAAACTTTATGAAAATGGCACCTTTATACAAAGAGTTTAAAAATTATTCTGATTTGTTTGATGTTAAGTTAATTCATACCGGTCAGCATTACGATGAAAAGATGTCAAAACTGTTTTTTGATGACCTTGGTATGCCGCAGCCTGATGAATATCTGCAGGTTGGTTCAGGTTCACATGCTCAACAAACTGCAAAGATTATGGAAAAATATGAAGAAGTTCTTTTGAAAGATAAACCTAATCTCGTAATTGTATGCGGTGATGTTAATTCAACAATTGCATGTGCTTTGGATGCAGTTAAACTTCATATCCCTGTTTCACATCTGGAGGCCGGACTCAGGAGTTATGATAAACGAATGCCTGAAGAAATAAATAGATTAACTACTGATGTAATTTCTGATTTTTTATTAATACCGTCTGAAGATGCCCGTGAAAATTTACATAAAGAAGGTGTTGCAGACGAAAAGATTTATTTCGTCGGGAATATTATGATTGATTCGTTGGTTGAACATAAACAAAAAGCTGAAGAATCAACTATTTTACAAGATCTAGGTATTGTTGATGATAAATATGCACTGATTACCTTGCACAGACCGTCTAATGTTGATGATTTTGAAGGACTTAGTGTGATTATTAATGCCTTTGAAGAAATCGCTAACAAGATAAAACTTGTCTTCCCTGTACATCCAAGAACGATAAAGAATATTGAAAAATTTAACCTCAAGGAAAAAGTAGAGAGTATTTCAAATCTAAAATTGACAGAGCCGGTAGGTTATTTGGATTTCATGAAATTACAGATGAATGCTAATTTTATCTTAACAGACTCCGGAGGTATTCAGGAAGAATCTACCTTTTTTAATATCCCTTGTTTAACTCTAAGAGAAAATACAGAAAGACCAATTACCATTACTTTAGGTTCAAACCAACTTGTAAAACTTACCACACAAGACATTATTTTAAAAGCAAATGAAATAATTAACGGCAAAATAAAAAAAGGCGTTATTCCTCCTTTATGGGATGGGAAAACTGCAGTCAGAATTGTTGAGCTATTTATAGACAAGTATAAAAAAGTTTAAAATATTGATTTTTATTTTCTTTGATTTGAGTTAGGATTATACAGCTTATGTAAAGGAGACCTCCAAGATGCTTTTTTCCCTCTTGGAGGTCACTTGTTTGTTGTTCGTATATTGGTGATAATGTGGAGTAATTAATATCACATTCCGCACCCCTATATGACTTCAAAATTATTTATATGAGTTAATTTTTTAAGAATAGTATTTTACATAATTGTCTCCCAGAATATTGATTATCTTATCATGGTTTTTATTTTTATTTATTACAAACCTTTTATCCTCATAATATAACACTTCAATCCAGTAAAAATTGTAAACCGGTGTTTGAGGATGATGTTTTTTTATTAATTAACCACAAAGGACACTATGTACGCAAAGATTTTTTTGTAGATATTTTTATTTTAACGGGGACGCTGATTGTTA
>CAZJNG010000274.1:0-4190 GCA_964547265.1 uncultured Candidatus Cloacimonadota bacterium
ATCTATGTCAACTGCATTAAAATTAACAGGTCATGAACAATTTGTCAAAGACCCCCAGGGTAATTTTGAATATGTTATCATCCCATATCAAGACTATGAGAAAATAATTGAACTTTTAGAAGATAACGCTTTGGGCAAAGCAATGCAGGAAGCGGAATCTGATGAAGAGACACTATCAAAAACAGATGCATTAAAACTTTTACATGATTAATTTAGAATATACAAAAACATTTATTAAGGACTTAAAAAAGCTTAAAAATACCCCCTGCTATCAAGATCTTTTTAAGTTTTGTTTCAGTGATATTGAGTCTGTATCTGAATGGCTCAGTTCAAACGACACCAGGAAAATTAAAGGATATAATAATTATTATCGTATCAGAAAAGGTGATTACAGGATAGGGATTAAGTTAGAAGATAATGCTGTTACCTTTGTCAGAATTCTGCACAGAAATGAGGTTTATAAATTTTTTCCGTAAGTGATTTAGAAGTATAATTAATTTTTGATTCTGACTTTTATGTTACTTTGCACTTTTAATTGAAACGCCTAAAGATAGTAGTTGAATAGAATTGGCTTGTTGTATGGTAAATGAATCAGGCTTTCAACTAAAGTTATATTAAAAAGAAATGGCTTTATCCACTGGAAGCTATTAGAGAATTACTACTAAATGCACCTGGCTCATTTCACTCACTCTATTCACAGTCCACTATTCCTACTTTAACTTATGTCTCATAAAACGAACGTTTATTGATACAATTTTTACTTAATGATTTCATATCGCAACCGCTATATTTTTTGTATCATAAAACCTTATCATTAATCAAAGTTGTATTTTATAAAGGATAATTTTGTTCAATTTTGGTTTAGGTTTATTTTTCCTTATCAAAGTTACCTGGAAATAGATAATTTAACCTTTGTAGAAAAAAAAATCAGAAACGAACTTGTATATCATGTAACTAATGTATTTGAAGCACTTTCTCAAAAAATAATGTATAAAATAAACCTGCCTTTTGTACTTGAGAGATGTGGTCGTTGGTGGGACAAGGATACAGAAATCGATGTCATAGGTGTTGGAGCAAATGATCAAATCATCTTTGGAGAATGCAAGTGGTCAGAAAACATCGTTGGGCTAAGTATTTTAAAAGAATTAGAAATCAAAAGCAAAAAAGTTATATGGGGAAGTAAAAATCGTACCGAATATTTTATATTGTTTTCTAAATCCGGATTTAGCAAGGATCTAATTCTCTTACAGAAAGAAAAAGATAACCTGTTTCTGGTAAATGTAACAGAATTTTAAATTATGGGGTAGCGAATATATTGTAAGACTATACATAAGAAAGATACATTTATTGCTCCTTTTTGACGAATTTTTTAAGTAATCAACCACCGACCTCCAAGAGGGAAAAAGCAACCTGGAGGTCGGTTGTTGCTGTCCTGTAGAAACTTATTGAAAATAAATAAGTTATGTCATTTATTCTTTTTGCTTGATTATCATTTATATAAAGTCCTTCATTAAAATATAAAGATTATAAAATTCAATATTTATTTTTGCTTTTTCTCTTGACGACATTAATTTTTTAATATAAATAAGAACAGTGTTTTTTAAGGAGGACTTTATGTTAATACATTTTTTACAGGCGACTGCAATTATTTGGTTTTATTTTTCACTTATATTTTTACTTGCAATATATTTAAAAAATAATGCTATAGCAGATATTGTTTGGGGTACAGGGTTTGTGATTTTGTTAATTTTTCAGGCTTTATCAATGAAAGTGATTAGTTTTAGATTTTATCTGATTATGACTTTAATATTAATCTGGGCAATCAGACTAAGCCTTTATATTTTCCTTAGAAGTAGAAAACAGACAGAAGATTTCCGTTATGCTAATTGGCGAAAAGAATGGGGTAATAACTGGATTTTATTCAGCTATTTAAAGGTTTTTTTATTGCAAGGATTTTTTCTTTTAATTATCTCAGCTCCGATTTTACTTTTTAGATTTCAGGAAACTAGTAAGGTTTATTGGCTTGATTATGTAGGTATAACTGTTTGGTTAATTGGTTTTATCTTTGAAAGTATCAGTGATATGCAAAAAAACTGCTTCAGGAAAAACCCTAAAAATAAAGGAAAATTTATTACTTCCGGTCTTTGGAAATATAGCAGACATCCTAATTATTTTGGTGAATCATTGATGTGGTGGGGGATTTTTCTTATTGCAGTTCATGTTCAAAATGGTTTTTATGCAATAATCAGTCCCATGACTATTACCTTTTTATTAGTTAAAGTTTCCGGTATTCCAATGCTTGAGAAGAAATATCAAAATAATCTTGATTATCAGAAATACAAGAATAAAACAAGTGCATTTATTCCATGGTTTTCAAAATAAATTCTATGTTATTGAGGTAAATACAAATAAATTTTATTATAACAAGAGGAAATAATTGAATTCAGTTTGAAAAAGAAATTTCTTGACATAAATCGTAATTATTATTTATTTAAATTACTATTATAGATTAAAATAATGAGGGGCTATGTTAGATAAATTAATTAAGTTTAGATTAATTATAATAATTTTAATAAGTTTGTTTTTGTTGAGTTGTGTATCAGAATATGGCTTGCCAATTCAAAATATCAGTAGCTTGAATGATTTAAAAGGATTTAATGTCGGCATTTATGAAGGCACTGTACATGATGTTTTTCTAGCCACAAACTATCCTGAAATCAAAATATTAAGATATAATTCACCTGCAGATATGATTTTGTCTCTTAAAACAAATAAAACTCATGCAGTATTATTAGATTATTCTTCAGCGTTATTATTATTAAAGGTTCATCCTGAAATTGGATTGGTAACCGATGAGGTCCTTTCATTGCCATTAGGAGTAGGATTTAATAAAAATAACATATCGCTTCTTGATGAGTTCAATGAATTTTTAAAAGTAATCAGACTTAATGGCGAATATGATGAAATACATACTAGATGGTTTTTGAACGATCCTGAACTTGCTATCATGCCAAAGATAGATAATATTAAATCAGACAGAAAATTGAGTCTCGGCGTAGCAGTTGCTGATTTGCCTTATGTTGCCTATATGAATAATGATTATGTCGGGTTTGACATTGAAATGATAAAACGATTTGCAGTTTATGGAGGATATGATCTTTCAATTACAACAATGGAATTTGCATCATTAGTAAATGCTTTGGCTTCCGGTAAGGTTGATATGATTGCTGACGGTATTGCTATTACAGAGGAAAGAGCAAAGCAAATTAATTTTTCAGACGAATACGCTATTTTTAAAACAGCAATGCTAAGTCTGAAAAAATATATCTCTGATTCTTTACCAATTGAGAACTCAAACGATTTAACGATTACATTTATAAACAATTTTAAAAATAGTTTTTATCAAAATGTTATTCATGAAAACAGGTATAAAATAATCATAAGCGGTTTAAAAGTAACATTTTTAATATCCTTTTTTGCAACATTGTTTGGAACTTTACTTGGAGCTGTTATATGTTTTTTTAGAATGTCAAAGAACTACATACCGGTTTTAATCGCAAAGACATTTATAACGATCTTGAGAGGCACTCCTGTGCTAGTATTGTTGATGATTGTTTACTATGTAATTTTTGCCTCAGTAAATATTAATCCAATTCATTTTGCTATCTTCGCCTTTGGACTTAATCTCGCAGCCTATGTTTCTGAAATTTTTAGAACAGGCATACAGGGAGTTGATACCGGTCAAACCGAAGCAGGAATCGCTTTAGGTTTTTCTAAAGTTAAATCATTTATTTATATAGTTTTACCACAGGCTATAAAGTCAATTTTACCTGTTTATAAAGGAGAGATCATTTCTATAGTGAAAATGACATCTATTGTAGGTTATATAGCTGTTGAAGATCTAACCAAAGCCGGAGACATTATTAGGAGTAGAACCTTCGATGCATTTTTCCCACTGATAATGGTTGCTGTGTTATATTTTTTAATTTCATGGATACTAATTGTTTCGCTAACATATCTCGAAGTTATTTCAGACCCTAAACAAAAAAGGAAATATAAATGATAAGAGTTGAAGGATTGTCAAAAAAATTTGGAAGTTTAACAGTATTAAAAGAAATTAATACTACAATTGAACAAGGTGAAGTGATTTCAATAATTGGACCTTCAGGAACAGGAAAGAGTACATTTCT
>CAZJNG010000275.1:0-4168 GCA_964547265.1 uncultured Candidatus Cloacimonadota bacterium
AGCCGTCCGGTTTCCATTTCTTGTAGTTAGTAAAAGTACTATCAATCCTCATAATTTTCCTCAATAAAAAATTTCTTTTTACCGATTAGGAAATTCGCAAAGCTATGAGCATCAGCCTGTATTTGGTCAATTCGTTTAATATTTTTATTTCCGTATCTTATGATAGAGTCAAAGTGTTCCATAAGTTGGGCAACTATAAGCTTTTTACCTTCGGTTGTGGCTTTATATCCGTTTTTAATCTCCTGATAATGTTCTTCTTTTACTTTATGTCTTGAAAAGAGGTAAAAGACGGGCTTGTCAATTAAAGCTCTATACGGTTCTATAAAATCAAACACTAAGGATTTTTTATTATAATTATCTGTATGTAAGAGTCCTATATATGGGTCAAGTCCGGCAATAATAAGTGCTTTTTCTATCTTGCTGTACAAGACACCGTAACCATAGTTTAAAAAAGCATTAAATACATCTTTAGCAGGTCTTGTACTTCTTCCTTCAAAGGTATATTTATCAGGAATCATCTTTGATAATGACTTAAAATACATATGTGAGCAATTTCCTTCGTAAGCCATTAAGCTGTTCATATTTGCTGAAAGACTACCATTAATACAAGAAATTTCATTTCTAAAGACTATCATCTTACTTATTAAAGTAGAAATTTCATCAAGATACTCAGGTCTTTTGGAAAGTAATAAATTTGCAAAGTTTATTTGATTGCTCATCTTTCTGACTATCCATGTTTTGACAAACTCCAAGCCTTCATCATTTGTATAGATTTCTAATAATTTTCTTCTGATGTAGGTTGTACTTCCAAGCTTTGGGTACCAAACTCGACCGTAAGGATTCCCAAAGTCATCCAAAAATATAATATCAATATTAAAATCCATAGCCATATGTATGGCATCTGTAGTAATAGTAGCAGAATTAGAAATAATTATTGATGAAATCTTTTGAGGTGAAAACTGTCTCTTTTGCTTATTTATCTCAACTTCAAAAAGAGTACCCTTTTTGTGTAAATAGGTGCCATAAGTGTTTAAATAGAGTTGCATTATAAAATAAAATCCTCATTATCTGCTGTTGTTTTAAAACCACTTTCTTTCGAGTAGTAAACTTTCATACTTTCATTATTTATGTAAAACATACCTTCTTTTACTTCTGCATATCTTTCAGGTAGATTGAGAATATATGGAGACATCCTTCTGAAAATATTTTTCAACATAATTCTTTTTTCATAAACATCAGATTCTTTTTCTTGCAATGTTGTCAAAAACTCCTGATAAATTTCTTTTGCTTCTTGATTATACTCAATGAAGGTTGTAACTGTTTTATATGATTCAATCAATCTAAATGCCTTATTGTTATTGCTAAAACTAAAAGCTGAATCATATTGCAGTTTAGATATATAGTCCAGCAGATCTTGTGATATGTCTTGACTTGTTATATTGTTTAATTCCTGATAGTAGATATTAGCAAGTACTAAAAAATCTTTTTCTTCGATGTTATTAAAACCCTTAAAGCATCTTTTAGTATGTTCAGTTAAGACAGAGTCATAAATCATAGAATGAAATGTTTTTTCTTTATCATTTATTAGTTCAAAAAGAAATACCTTTGACTTGCTTTTGCTGTCATTTCTGTTACATCTGCCACAGGCTTGAAAGATTGAATCTAATGGTGCAAAATCTCTATAAACAAAATCTATATCAATGTCAACACCTGCTTCAACAAGCTGAGTAGATACAATTATTTTATTTAGTGGGTTCTTCTTTATTGATTTTATTTTTTCTATTCTGTGTAGAGGTAATAGATGTGTGGAAAGATATATTACTTTATCGTCATAAATATCTCTTAATCTTGCGTATATATCATAGGCAGATTTGATTGTATTGCATATAATAAGATGACTTTTATCTTTATGGATTTCAATTTTTTCACATAAAACTTGTATAAAATCATTAATTGTTAGCTTAATCTTTAGCATTTCAAGATTAAGCTCTATTCTATTCATCTGGGAGAAATAAGTTTTTTTATTGACAACCAGCTCTTTAATTTCTGTTTCATCAAATATTAAAGGCATTGTAGCTGTTACCAGTATAATCTTGATGTTTAACAGATTGGTGAGTTCAATTAACGAAGTTTTGATTAGAATCCAGTATTTGTGTGGTATAGCTTGAACTTCATCCAATATAATTACTGAGTTTGCAAAGTTATGAAACTTTTTCAGTGAATTGTTTTTGTTGGAAAACAATGTATGTAAAAACTGAAAAAATGTAGTAACAACAAGTTCACTATCCCATGTCTCAATAAGATATGATGATTCTTGTAAAGTATAAGTCTCATCTTTTGTAAAATAGGAAAGCTCGCTTAAATGATGATGCTTTAAGATTATATCAGATGCAGGGTCAATGTTATTTGACTTTAAGATCGAATCAAAGACATCATAATTTTGGTCAATAACAGATGTAAAAGGCAGGCAGTAAATAACTCTTTCAAGCTGAAATTGCTCTTTAAGTTTTAAAGCTATGTTTAAGGAATTTAAAGTTTTCCCACTACCTGTTGGGATATTTAGTGAAAAGACATTCTCTTTTCCAATGTTTTCTTCTGCCTCATCAAAGCATTGCTCTCTGAGAATATTTAAGTTAGATTTAGTTTTTGAAAGCGATTTTTTATACTTTCTTACAAGACTGCTTGACCACACATCATTTTTGTTGCTCTCCAAAGTCTTAAAGATAGTATCTGCCTTATCAGCACTAATCAGCAAGGAAAATAAATAGTTTATAGTATAATAGTCTGATATTGATAAAGTTGCTTTAATATCTCTAAGATTTCGAGATCTAAAGATAGTATTTACATTTTCAACAAACTGATTATGGGAAAGAATCTCAACTTGTTTTAAATCTTTATAAATCAAGCGTAGTTCAGTATAATCTATAGCTGAGCTTATCTTTTGTAAATCTTCCTCATCAAGGTCATTTATAAAATTATCTTCAAAATTGTTTAGACTTCCATGATGTTTTCTAATTAAAAGATAAGCAAATAGCGAGTTTTTAAAATCATATTTTAGTATTTTATTGCAATAAATATAAGCCCACTGAGCTGAAATCTCAGAGTGTTTTTTATATTTTTCATTAGGGTTTACTTTTGCCGGATTAAGATAATCCTGGAAATAGTGTGATGCTTTACCAAGATCGTGAAAAAGTAAAACTATTTCTAATAACTCTCTGTAATCATTAAAAATTCTATGTCTGTAAAAATTGTTAAGACCAATATCTCTTACGCTATACAAATGGTCTTTTAGTAACTTATCCGGATGAGACAGTAATTTTAAAGTCATTTTTACATTCCTAAAAAATTAAACTTTTGCTCTTCAATACTTATTTGATTTATTTCGATATTTTCTTTTAATTTAACAGGTATTGCCTGTGCTGTAACATCAAACAAAAATTCTTTATACTCAGTCACTTCTCTGTCATTTTTCATAATATTAGGTAAAACTGATTTTTGCATTTCATTGTTGCCTGAAAAATCAATCTCTTGTAATAGATCAACAGGAATAACACTATGTATATTGACTTTATCAATCCCTGAAATTTTATCTTTATCAAACTCCCCAATATATACATAATCAGCTATACATTGGCTTATGCCCATACAAATTGTATATGTCGAAAGATGTTGACTAAGCATTTCTTTAAGTTTTTCATATAGATTATCATCTTTATGAGAAAAAATAATCCTGTACTTACAATCTTTGATAAATTCATAATTAGTAGGTTTGTGTTGTTTAAATCTGGAAAGCTCTGTAAGCGAAACCGCTTTAATGTTATTAGATGCTATCTTTGTTTTTTTTATTTTATTCATTATACATAAAGAAATTAAAGAATTATCAGGCTTAAAGGTTTCAGGGTTTACTTTTTTATCAATCCCAATAATTGCTCCAATAATCCCGGCAATTACTGTTCTGGGAGGGATAGAAAAACTCAGAGGTGACATCGTGGTAAAATACTTTTTAAAATGTGCATAGTCTGCCCGAATATCAAATACCAATACTTTCTTCATTATTAACTCCTAATAGTTTTAAACAGGATAACCATACTGTCAATACAGTTATCCTGCATAATATTCATTATTCCCATCCGGTTATTTTGACTCTGTCATCTTTTTTTATCTCAAT
>CAZJNG010000276.1:0-4166 GCA_964547265.1 uncultured Candidatus Cloacimonadota bacterium
CTGATGAAGCCAACTGGACGAATTCTTCAGGGTGGACAGAAGCTAATGGTAAAGCTGAAGACGGTAATATTATCGGTGGTATTAAGATTCACTTTGGAACCGGCAATAAAAGAGCTGAAGATTATTATTTCATAAAGATTGCTGACGCTCGTACTGAATCCTTGTTTAGAGATGCTGATAAAGCTGCAACTCATGGTTCAGATGGAAGAGCTTCAATTAATATAGCGGTTTCAACTCAAGAAGCTGCTCAAAAAGCTCTTGAAAAATTAAATACTGCTATCATACGAAAAGAGAACATTCGTGCTTCTCTTGGTTCTATTCAAAACAGATTAGAAAATACTATCACAAATCTCGCTATCCAGTCAGAAAATCTGCAAGCAGCAGAATCACGAATTTCTGATGTTGATATTGCTAGCGAAATGACCGAATACACCCGTAACATGGTATTGACACAGGCCGCTGTATCAATGCTAGCTCAGGCTAACTCATTACCCCAAATGGCTCTCCGTTTACTCGGATAGTCCGGTATGAGGTGAGCTATGTTACATAAAAAAATGAAGATTAAAAAAATCTTGGCTAAATCTGCTGTGGCAATGTCTAATCTGACTCAAGTCAGAGACATTGAGAGGTGCTAGGCTAACCGAACCGAATGGGCGGGGGGACGCTCCCGCTCATCACTTTATATCCTTATCATTCATCATATTACTTTGAGTGTTATAGTCAGGCAAACTGGATTTTAATTTTCAAAGTACATCTAGAAATATTTTATTAAGCTCTATCAGTTGATAGAGCTTTTTTATTTTAAGATGATGTTGTATTCTTTTATTTTTTTAGATATTGTATTTCTGTGTAGTCCCAGTAAGTTAGCCGCTTCTAACTGATTGTAATTTGTTTTAATTAAAGCCTCAATTATCCATTCTTTTTCTCTTTCTGCAAGAGTTTTAAATTGGTTAGTAATTGAAGTTTCTCCATTAGTGATTTCATGAGGTAAATCATTTTCTGTGATGATGTTGCTTGAAGCCAGAGTGACTATTCTTTGAATGTAATTTCTAAGTTGCCTAATATTTCCTTCCCAGTTGTAATTTATCATGTAGATTAGTGCTTCAGGAGTAAATTTTATTTCTTGATTTGGGTATAGATTGCTTAAGAAAAAATTAATAAATCCAGGAATGTCTTCTTTTCTTTCTTGAAGTGATGGTAAAACTACTGGTATGACATTTAACCTGTAGTATAGGTCTTCCCTAAACTCATTATTATCAATAGCTTTTATAAGGTCTTTATTGGTAGCTGAAATGATTCTTACATCGACTTTTTTTGTGATGTTTGAACCAATAGGTTCAAAAGTCATTGATTGAAGAAATCGAAGTAATTTTACTTGCATTAACATAGGTAAATCACCAATTTCATCTAAAAAGATTGTACCTTTGTCTGCTTCTTCAAATTTCCCTTTTCTGTCATTTGTTGCTCCGGTGAATGATCCTTTTGTATGCCCAAAGAGTTCACTTTCTAATAATGATTCAGGAATAGCAGCACAGTTTATTTTAATTAACTTATTCATTTTTCTTGAGCTCATATTGTGTAATATATCAGCTATCATTTCCTTACCTGAACCACTTTCTCCTGTTATAAGTACCGGAACATCACTATGCGATATTTTTTCAACAATTTTTAGGACTTGATTCATTACCGTGCTTTTACCAATAAAGAAATCTTGTGATATTAGTTTTTCAGTATCATTATGAAGTTTATTGTTTTTCTGTATATTAATGTAGTTTTCGGCATTAATGATTTTTTGAGATAGTTTATCTAGGTCGATTGGCTTTTGTAAATAGTCAAAGGCACCAAGTTTTATTAGTTCAACAGCACCGTCCACAGTGCTATATGCTGTAATGATTATAACAATTGTAATTGGATTAATCTTTAATAGTGCTTGAAGTAAATCTTTTCCATTCATTTTTGGGAGTCTAAAGTCACTGATTACAATATCAATAGCATTTTTTGTAAATTGTCTTAAAGCTTCTTCTGCAGAATAGGTGTTAATAGTTTCGTAGCCTTGCGTATTGAGAAAATCACCAAGTAATTTGTTTTGAATTTTATCATCTTCAACAAGTAAAAGTTTCATTATGTCCTCTCTTATTCAGGAATTGTAATTTTTATTTTTGTTCCTTCGTTAAGTTTAGAAAAACAGAGTACTTCTCCATTATGAGCTTTAATAATTTTTTTCACTGAAGCAAGTCCGATTCCTGAACCCTTATCTTTATTTGTAAAGAACAAATCAAAAATTTTATTTATATTTTCTGAATCAATGCCTGTTGCATTATCACTTATAGTAACTGTATAGTCATCTTTGACTTTTTCATATTTTACAGTAATTCTTTTATCTTGTTTGTCAACATGACTAAATGCTTCAAATGAGTTTAAAATTATATTTATCATTACTTGTTTAAGTGCATTGTAATCAAAATTAAATATAAGTGATTTATTAGTCAGATCAAGAATTTTTATTTCTTCATTTTGTGCTTTGATGGAAAAAAGGTTTATAATTGCATTAGTAAGAGTTTTAAAATCATTTTTCTTGAATGTAAGTGTATCTATAGTCGAATAATTAAGAAATTTATTTATAGTGTCATTGAGTCTTAGTAGTTCTTGAGTTGACATTGATAAAAGTTCATGATTTGATTTTGATATTTCTTTAGAAAAAGATATCCTTTGTAAAGCCATAGAAATTGTATTCAGAGGATTTTTTATTTCATGAGCTAGTTCTGCACCTAAATGTCCTATTTCAATCAGATGATTTGATTGAGAAATCTTTTGTTTAAGACTGAACATATATTTATCATTATTACTTATCGTATATAAAGAATAAAATAGAAATAAAAATACTAATGTATAGATTGTTATGAAGAATATTGTTTGATAATAGAGTACTTTTATTGAGCTTACATCCATACATAATCTAAGTAATGCTATTGTTTCATTGTTATGAGTAATCGGATTTATAATCTCAAGAAATAAGGAATTATCATTCTTTAAAAATTGGTACTTTAGTTTTTGAGATTTAAAAGCTGATATGAGAAAAGCTGAAGACTCAATCTTCTCTAGGTTGCTGACACTTTCAGTTGCAGCTATAATTCCCTCATAATCTTGAATTGCTACAAATTTTATTAATGAATCCTCATTTTTAAATGTTCTTTTTAAAATATTATCTAAATCAATAAAGATTTCTTTGAAGAATAAAGGAGTTAATATTGTATTTAAATCTTTATTATTGATTTTAAAGATAAGTTTTATATCATCATGTTTTGCTATGAACCAAGAAATTCTTTCGTCTTCATGAAAAGTATCTAGTATTAAATAATCCTCAGTTTGTAAATTTTTATTTATTTCATCTATATCTTGGTTAGTATATTGATTATCAATAGAGTAAAGAAAGTTAATGAAATCATGATTATTAATGATAAGGACTTCATTAGAATTGAAATAATTATGTTTTGATTTGTCTTTTAAATCAAAATTTTCAACTATAGTGATATATTGTTCAAGATATAAATCTTCTATTGTAATCATAGAGTAAAAGGCTGATTGCAAATATTTATCGAGAATAGATGATATTGTAATTGCATGATAAATTTCATGTTCTTTCTGATCTTTATATTTCTTTATTTGAAAAAAAATAAAAGAAATGTAGATAATGAAAATTATTAGGTATAAGAAATTTTTATGTTTAAACATATCAAATAAACCTAAAAAATCTTCCAACTTATGGAAATATTCATAAGATATTCTATTTGATTGACTTTTATTGTGTTATAAGAGGTAAACTTTATATCATTATAGAACATTAAGTTATTGATAATAGGAAAGTCAGAATAATAAATTAAAGTGATGAAGTCATTGTGTTTTGCATTATATTGAATAACCTCAAGATAGTTTTTTACTCCATATTCAACTGTAATTTTATAAAATAGCTTATGAATTATTCTTGAATAACTTATATATCCTGCTGTTAGCTCGTAAGAGTATTCATCTTCAAGATAGTCAAAAGGATAAAGTAATAAATTTGGCTTTTTTAAAGCACTATTATTATATATTGATAAACTGAGTCCGGAATCTTGGTTTAAGCTAAATGTAAGCATTAACTGATTATGTAAATATATTAGTTTACT
>CAZJNG010000277.1:0-4142 GCA_964547265.1 uncultured Candidatus Cloacimonadota bacterium
AATATCAGAGAATTAGAAAATATTATTGAATATTGCTTCGTCTTATGCGATAGCGAGATTATCTGCTTTAAACACCTCCCCGAATATCTACAAAATGACAGCCTCCCTCCAAATAAACATATCGAACAAGACTATTTAACCTCTCATAACAATAAAAATCTTGCCGAAACCGAAGAGGAAATCATTCTTAAAACCCTACAAAAAAATAACTACCATAAACAAAATACCGCTAAAGAACTAGGGATAAACCCGTCAACCCTGTATAGAAAATTAAAGAAATTTGAGAATAAGTAAGCTCAGATCACACTTTCCGCAGTAAAAAGCGCTTATTAAAATATTTTTACGTTTTTAAGACAACTACTAATTTGTATTAATCTATTGTTAGGCAATTGTATCTAATCTTGCATAATTATTATCTTTATGTAGATAATCAAATATTATCACTTTAGGTGTCAACCTTTAACAGCCCGGTGCGTGAGAGTCTGTGCAAAAATGCCAACAACCCATTAAAATTGGTACCGAGACGGCTCGTCTCGGCAATCTTTATGAGTGTAATTCATAAATGTTAATTTCTTGATTTACAATATATTATAAGATTATAATGTTTTTGTAATGACATGACTGGACGAGCCGTCCGGTTTCCATTCCGATTATATTTCTACATTATGAGACAGCCTCGTGAGAGTCTGTGCCAAAATACCGGATTAGCCGTTGAAGCTGGTACCGAGACGGCTCGTCTCGGCATCCTTTTTGAACATAATTCATCAATCTTAGTTTCATGATTTATAACAACTTAAAAGATTACAAAGTCCTTTATTAGTTGTATGCCCTGACGAGCCGTCAGGGTTCCAGTTTTTAAAGTTTTTTACATTATTAGACAGCCTCGTGAGAGTCTGTGCCAAAATGCCAACAACCCATTAAAATTGGTACCGAGACGGCTCGGCAGTTTTTATAAGTATAGACCATAAATGTTAATTTCTTGATTTACAATATATTATAAGATTATAATGTTTTGGTAATGACATGACCGGACGAGCCGTCCGGTTTCCATTCCGATTATATTTCTAATGAATTGATTTAGCGTGTTTTATGAGATTGCCACGCTTCGCTCGCAATGACAAAACTTCTCCGGTATTATATTATGATTGTGAACCATGCACAGTCTCTTTAAAAGAGATAGACAGATTTACTTTTTGGTTCTAAGAAAATATTTATATTTAGCACACTTATTTATTGCATAAATTGGACACTTCTTTAAATAACAACAAACTCTCTAAAGTTTGATTTATCTATTGGATATGTTTCAGCATTGTATGTTTCTACAAATGTAGATGAGAATTTTATCTTTTTTTTCATCCATTTAAATTCAAATGCTTTGATGTTTCCGTCTTTTTCTTCTACAAGGTCAATTTCTTGTTGTTGTTTTGTTCTCCAGAAATACATTTTAGTATAGGTGTTTTTATATAGATTTTGTTTTAACCTTTCAGAGATTAAGAAATTTTCCCATAAAGCACCTTTATCGGTTCTCATATCAAGAGGAGCAAAATTGCCGATAAGCATATTTCGTATTCCGTTGTCATAAAAATAGATTTTTTTATTTTGTTTTATTTCATTTCTAAGGTTTCGGTTAAAACTATTTAACCTAAAGATAACATACCCTTTTTCAAGTAACTGTATATAGTTTTGTATAGTTGTTTTATTTATTCCAATCAGATTGGCAAGCTCATTATAGTTCACTTCACTCCCCATTTGAAATGCCAGAGCCTGTAGAAGTTTTTCAAGCACTTCCGGTTTTCTTATGTTTGCAAAAGCTAAAATATCTTTAAACAAATAACTGCTAACCAACTCTTTAAGTATTTCTTTTTCTTCTCCCTGATGGTTAATCACATCGGGATAAAAACCATATAAGAGTCTGTCTTCGAGTTGTTGTTCTGCTGTCAGATAACCTGTTTTATTTTCAAGCTCTTCCCATGATAAGGGGAATAATTCATATTGCCATTTTCTGCCGGTCAGGGGTTCATTTATCTGGTTTCCTATGTAGAAAGCTGAAGAACCACTTACAAGTAATTGAACATTCTTAAATCTGTCAGTTATTATTTTTAGAGTCAGTCCAATTTCAGGTATTCTTTGAGCTTCATCTAAAAATACAATCGAATGCTTTGCAATAAGCGTTTTTAATTGTTCATAGCTCGGGCTATTTAATAAGTTTCTCACAACAGGATCATCTCCATCTAAAAAAAGGAAATCTTTATCCTTTAAAATTGTTTGTATCAAAGTAGTTTTTCCAACTTGTCTTGCCCCTATTAAAAGTACTGCTTTCCCTTTGTAAAATTTTTCTTCAATAACATTTTCTAAATATCTTGCAAACATATTGACTCCTCTTAATAAGCTTAAAACATAACTAAATTCCATCATAATGACCATAAGTTATAACCATTAGTCATTATAAAGGCATTTTGTCAAGAAAAATATCTGCTAAATCATTCTAAAAATGTTGAACAATTAAATTAGCAAATTTTCTCCTATTTCTTGTGATAATAAATGATTGTTTTCCTTTAAACTAAGATCCTGACTATCTTTTCAAAAAGCAAAGAATAAAACAATTGACAATAAGTTAGAATTTTTTTAAGATGAATCTGTAAATTAAGGAGCATAAGATGAAGATATTTAATACTGCCGGACCGGTAAACATGCCTTTTCATTATAAAATAGACCCCTTACACAGGTGGGACTTAAATGATATTCTTCTCCATATTAAGTTAGAAAGATATTTTATACTACACGCTCCAAGACAGACAGGGAAAACAAGTTCTTTGTTAGCTTTGCAGGAATATCTTAATAATAGCGGGGAGTATTTTGCTATATATGCTACTTTTGAGCTAGGGCAAGCTTGTGTACATAATGTTAAAGATGGAGTTAAAGCGATAATCTCACAGATAAAAAGTAGGGCAGAAGATAAAGTAAGCGAAATAAAAAATTTGAACATTTTTGACATTGTTGAAACTGCTGGTGCTGAAAATGCTTTAAAAAGTTTTTTAAGTAAAATATGTGATATTTCAAAAAAACCGGTTGTACTCTTAGCTGATGAAGTGAATACCTTAATTGGAGATACATTAATCTCTGTTCTCAGGCAGTTAAAAGATATATATGAAGATAATGATACAAATCTTCCTGTAAGTATGATTCTATGCTGTGTAAAAGATTTAAAAGATGAAATGATAAAAACCAGTAAACATGAGATTATCAATAGTGGCAGTATTTTGAACATTGACACAGAATCTCTGACTATGCGTAATTTTTCTAAAGATGAAATAAATCATTTATTACAACAACATACTGAATGCATTGAGCAAAGATTTAATGATAAATGTCTTGATGTGGTTTTTAACTATACAGATGGACAACCATGGTTAGTAAATGCTTTATTAGAAGAAGCAACTTCTGACATAAAAGAAAATAGAAATCCATCAGTAACAATTACGCCTGAAATATTAGAAACAGCTAAACAGAATTTAGTTATTTCTAAAGAAATTCATCTTGACCAAATCGTTAATAAATTGGATAGAGACTGGATGAAAAGAATTATTTTACCTATGATTTTAGGCGAAAAAGCAGAACAACAAGAATCAGATATAAAAAAATGTATTGAGTTAAATCTTGTAAAATATATAAATAATTGCTATCAAATAGCTAACCCAATATACAAAGATATTATTATTGATGAACTTACTAATTTAGGATTTGATAATTTTCTTCACAAATTTCGAATAAATAGTTTAAATCATGACGGAAGTCTAAATGTCAAACAGATTTTAAATATCTTAAAAGAATTTTGGAATGAAGAATCTGATATCCCAATATGCTATGTCCGGGGTTATCAAGACGCAACTCCACAACTCTTTGTTCAGGCATTCCTTCGAAGAGTGGCTAACGGCAATGGCTTTGTCAACAGAGAATACGGACTTGGCAAAGGCAGAACCGACATAATGCTCAAATGGCAATACGATAAAGAAGGACAAACAATCTACCAAAAGATAGTTATGGAACTCAAAGTCATCAACCAAAAACAAAGCTATGATAAATTAAAACAACAAGCCATAGAACAAACAGCAAAATACGCTAAAACCTGCGGAATTAAAGAA
>CAZJNG010000278.1:0-4127 GCA_964547265.1 uncultured Candidatus Cloacimonadota bacterium
CGACATCGAGCCATTCGTGAGCGCTCACTTCTTCGTTTTTCTTTTTTCTGCTGACGGTTCTGGAGTTTATCTTTCGCTGAATCAAGGTACCAGCAAACCAAGGCAAATTCTTGGTTCACGAAAAGCAAAAGAACAAATTGAACATATAAAAACGCAGTCTATAGTGAAAATACCTCGATTGAAAGGCTGGGGATTGGATTCAATTGATCTGAAAGCTAATTCATCTCTAGCAAGGTCTTATGAAGAGGCCAACATACAAGCCAGGTTCTACCCTGCAGATGGTATTCCATCCGAAGAGGATCTCGTTGAAGATTTGCTTTCCCTTGTTGATATATACAGTCAATCGGAAGAATTACTCACAGGATTATTGAATGAAAATGGGGATAAAGGGACTGATATCATTTCTCCTCCCGTTTTATCACCAAGTGTCAAAAAAGGAGGATGGGAAATGAGATATTTACCTAAACCCTTTCTCATTCTTGCGGGAATTTCAGGTGTGGGGAAAACCCGCTTCGCAAGAGAACAAGCGAAGGTGCATAATGTCAACCTGCTCAACTATTGCCTTGTTTCCGTTCGCCCCGACTGGCACGAACCCTCCGATCTTTTGGGGTACATTTCGAGGATCGGGCAACAGGGGCCCCGGTACATGGTGACTGATTTTCTTCGCTTCCTTGTCTCTGCGTGGAAAGATGCTGTTGACGCCGTTTCCGAAGGACAAATTATCTGGAAAGAGATAGAAAAGATGGTTCCCTTCTGGTTGTGCCTTGACGAGATGAACCTTGCCCCCGTTGAACAGTATTTTGCGGATTACCTCTCCGTTCTTGAAACGAGGAAGTGGTCTGAGAAAAGATATTTCTGTGACCCCCTTCTGAAAGCCTCCGTCTTGCGCCAACTTGATGAAAACGGGCTGAATGAATTTTGGCGAGACGCCGGTCTTCAAGGGGATGGGCCGAAAGAAGCTGGTTTACGAAGTTTCTTTCTGAATGAACATGAGGGTATTCCGCTTCCTCCTAACCTCATCGTCGCCGGAACGGTGAATATGGATGAAACTACCCACAGTTTCTCCCGAAAGGTGATTGATCGGGCTCTGACTCTGGATTTCGGAGAGTTTTTCCCCAACGATTTTGGGGCATTTTTCGAGCCTACGACAACGTTGCGCACCTTGGGAATTCCAAGAATCACCCATGTCCGCCAGAAAGACCTAGCGGCTGTGCCCGCCGACCCTGAGGGAGAAAAAACGGTGGCCTTTTTATCATCGGTAAACCAAGTCCTTGAAGGAACACCTTTCCAGCTTGCCTTCAGGTCATTAAACGAAGCCCTTTCGCTCGTCCTTTGCTTTCTTCCCAAAGACGACGGCGAATTGCAAGCCGTCTGGGACGATTTTCTGATGACAAAAGTGCTGCCGAGGATTGAGGGCGACGAGGACACTCTCGCTTTTGACGGCGATAAAAGCCTTCTCACAGAGCTTTCCGAGATTCTTCAGGAAGAGCTTTCCTCGATCTGGACTGACGGGAGGATCGACCTTCTCAGGATGAAAAGGAACGGAGATGTCCTTTTCCCGGTTGAATGCCGCTCCAAGCGAAAAATTACCTGGATGCAGGGCCGTCTGAAAAAAAGTGGATTTACTAGTTTCTGGCCTTAGTGTTCGAACCAGGAGCGACAGGGAGGCATAGAAATGCCGGAAATCCTTACACTCCAGGGAGATTATTGGAGCCTTGGCGTCTGGACTCGAGATATCGAATCTCCGAGAAGGACCCTTCGACACACCCTTGAAAAAAGAGGGAAGACCCTTCCGGAAACGGTTGTTCGTTTTTCGCCTGAAAGTGTGGACTTGCGATGCGAATTCTTGGAAGGAAACAAGCCAGGTTCAATACCTCTCCCGGACCCCTTGTTTTTCGAGAACCGTCTGTATGAGTTTGATTTTCAGTTTGCCGATTCTGTGGATTCTTCCCCTGAACCGCGGGTGCTCCATAGGCTTGTGTCCATTTGCGACGCCTTTCATTTGTCCGGCGGAAGTTTTCGAGGAAGTGTCAATTTCGGGAATAACATCGGCTGGTTTCGCCTCGGCCTAAGGTTCTTTGTCGCGAAACGCCCGATGGAGCATTTCCTCGCGTTCGAGGTCTTCCCGACGAAAATGGACATGAAAGAAGACCTCGATCGAATAACTCAAATGGTGGATAAAACCTATCCCCTGTGGCGTTTTTCATTTGTTCAAAAAACGGAACAAGAGCTTGCCGCTTCGAAAAAAACCCATGAGCGCTTTCCTCTTCTTTGGCTCGCGTTATTCCGCTCACTTCGGGAAGAGTTGGTCACTGCCGTAACGGTTCTTTCACGTTCTCCTCATTCCAGGCTTGTTTCGAGAGACTGGCTTCTTCGACTAGAAAAAATGAAAGGTTCCGTCTCTCCCCGCCTTGAAGAGCGCATCGCGGAGGAGATTGCGGGAGGCGGACAACAACGCCGGTACAGGATCGAAACCCGAAAAAACACCGTAGATACGCCTGAAAACAGGTTTGTCAAAATGGTGCTCACGAAAAGCGTTCGTAACCTGCAAGCCTTTATCAAAGGGCTGAGTTCCGATGGTGCACTATCTGCGGGAGATCGACTGAGTCCCTATTTTTTAGAGGAAATGAAACAGTGGTCTTCAGGGCTTGAACGATGCCTTTCAGATCCGCTCTTCCGTTCCATTGGTGATTACCAGGGAATTCGCCAAGAGTCCCTTGTTCTCCAGAAAAAACCGGGGTATTCAAAAGTGTATCGGATTTGGCAGGAGCTCAAGCTGTACCTTGACTTTTTCGGGCGGTCGGCCTCCATTTCAATGAAATCGGTAGCGGAACTCTATGAGATATGGTGTCTTCTCGAGATACGAAATATCCTGTCTGACCTTGGGTTTCAGGAGGACAGTTTTTTTCAGCCGTCTCTCCGGAAGTCCTTTTTTGAGAAAGAACTGCCTGAGGGTGGGGGGGCCGCCTTTAGCTTTGTTCGACCTGATGGGCTGGCAATACGCCTTTCCCATGAGCCGGTGTTCAGTAGGCCAAAAAATGGGGTTTTCAATTCTATTTTTTCATGGACTACAGTTCAGAAGCCGGATATTTTCTTGGAAGCTCAATTCCCTGACGGGAAGAAAATCCGGTGGGTATTCGACGCGAAGTATCGTATTTCAAGTGAAGAAGAGGGGTTCGACCTCATTCCCGACGATGCCATCAATCAAATGCATCGATACAGGGATGCTTTGATCTATCTTTCAAAGTCCGACGACGGAGAAGACGAAAAAAGCCGACCGGTTCTCGGAGCCTTCGTGCTGTACCCCGGATGGGTCGATGAGGAAAAGGTGTCGAACCCCTATAAGAAAAGCATAGAGGAAGTGGGTATCGGAGGATTTCCTTTTTTGCCGGGAAAAGAAAATAGTTGGCTTCGGTCTTTCTTGGGCGAGATATTCGGTCAGATGGTCCAGTCGGAAATCGTGCGGAGAGTTCCTGAATCTGACGAACACCTGTTGAAAGGTTCCATAAGGATAGCGCCCACGGGCCTCTCTTTGTCCCGATACAGTGATCTCACGCTGGTGGCGTCGTTGTCCGGAAGAGCTGGGAGAGACAAAGAGTATTTTGAGAGATTTCTTCAAGGGAAAGCCGGCTGGTATCATATCCCCGTAAGTACGACGGAAAACTACAAGGTGACCAGGACCGCGATTCGAGAAGTCCGTTATTGTGCTATTGCGGTATCATCAACGGGTCTACCTGATCGGCGCGTTGAATTTCTTTACGATGTTCTCACTATTCGTCTTGTGAGAAGAAATGAACTCACTCTGGATCAGGCGGGGAAAATTGATCTTTCAAATTCGGCCCCCTATTGGCTGTTCGAGCTCGGAACTTCAAGAACCCTCAAGCCTTTGGCAGTTCCTGGAAAACGAGGCTTCCGGTTTATGCTTACCGGAGCGCGGGATATTATGGAGTCGCGGGAATGGAAGGATCTGCCCGACAGGTACGCTTTCCTCCGGGAAGAACGGCTCCCGGTTTCGGGCGAGGATCGGGAATGAACCTCTTCCCGACTATCTTCAATACGATTTCGGCCTCTCGAAAGGAATGGACTCATGATCGAAGTGGTGGCAGCCCTTATCCGGAACGGGGACA
>CAZJNG010000279.1:0-4117 GCA_964547265.1 uncultured Candidatus Cloacimonadota bacterium
ATTTTGCTTCTTAGGCAAGACATTCCGCAGTGATTAATATCACCACTGAAAGGTAAAACTAAAGAAAAGTCAGCTAAACTATATGACTTCTTGATATAATCTAAGGCATTATATGTGTTCTCGTCATCAAATTCTTTCAAAAAATATATATATTGCTCATACCAGTCAAAATTTGATATACCACAAGAAATGACATTAGCTTTTTGAGCAATTGGAAAAGCTAAAAAGGGTATATCTGCGATAATAAATGAAATCTTTTCTTTAATAATAAAATCTACTTCATTATCAATAATTTTATCTTTTCTGTTTAGAAATTCTAATAAGTTTTGTCTGATTTGCGTGTTATTTGGATTTTGCCAATCATGATGTACAATTTCACAATCAATTTCATTATATCTGTAAGTAATATACTCTTGATTTAGATTTTGAAATATTTCTTTATTTCTATTTGTAGACAGGATTGAATGAATTCCCAATTTAATAAACTCATTTGCCAAAGCATACATTCTTGTGGAGTGTCCATATCCATGGTTTGAAATATAAAATAAAATCTTGATCATTTTAATATTTGTATATAGTTTTTAAATCTATTGCTTGTAAACCTTTATCTCCTTTAGCAAGAGTAAATTCAAAAATTATATCTCTGTTTGGGAGTGAAAAAATATCAACGACTTCTGCCATTTGAGTTTCATGTACAAAAACCGTTTCGTATGGTGATTCAACTTTTCTGGTATCTAAAACCCATAGCCCTCCATCTAATCTTGTAATAAACCTTAGAAAACCATAGCCTTTTTCATGAAACCAGTTATAACAAATACCCCTTACTCTACTACCAATATCACCCCATCTTCTGCTTGCTATTTCTGTATCTGTATTGATAAGTTCAGGCACCAAGTAACCCGACGAAAAGACATCTGCTTCTCTTTTTAAGTCACCTGAGACATTTTTAAAAGCCAATACTTCCACGCGACAACCTTTATTTTGTAACGCTTTAACTACCTGCAAAAAATCTCCGTCTCCTGTTGCAAGTAAAACATAATCCAATCTATCTGATTGACAAAGAGTGTCAACAGCCATATCAAGGTCTGCATTAGCTTTCCCAAATTTATTATTATACTCATCATAATACCATTTAACTTTTTTTACAATTACTTTATATCCAAAATCTCTCAACAGAGATTGAAAATTATCAGCTTTGATTCTATAATCATTATTTGTTTTTGCTTTTTCTTCATCATAAGCAACATATACATTCAATCTCATGGCTATTCCACTATTACGGCAGGCAAACTCTCTTAAAATATCATAATGCATACCATAACCGCCATTTTGTGCTATATTTGAGACATCTACATAGACGCCTACTTTTAAGTGACCAATTTTATCCATTTATTCCTCTCAATTTTTTATTTAATTATTTCTATGGGAATTGTAAAACTTTTCCCCCATAAATGAAATGTTCCGGTTCCTTCTATCAAGTAATTATTATTTTGTAATAAATCTGTATGTAATCTTAAAGAACTTAATTCATCAGCTGGTATTTTGTCAAGTATAAAAATAAGTTTGATAGTATCAGATGTGCTTTTGCTTTTAATAAATTGAGGATAAAACTTTTCAATAGAACCGGATAATGATCTATTTATGAATATATCAGCATTAATATTATTGACTTTAAGATTAAGCCCTGATTTATTATATACTAAAATACTTAATTCTAAACTTTGATTATTAAATCTATAATTATCTAATCCGGAAACGACATTTAAGGTAACATTATTAATAATAAATATTGACTTAAGAGTATTACTCAGATATTTTTGCATTAAATCTCCAAAGTCAAGAATTAGGTAATGATGTATATCAATTTGCTTTCTAATGTTAAAAACACTTAAATCTGATTGTCCGGTAACTCTAAATGAATACAAATCTATTTTATTTTCTACAAAATGTTTAATATACTCTTTCTTTAAAGAGGTTCTTATATTTACTGTTTCATTGCTTACAGAAGATATAAATATTTTGTTGTTATTAGTATTTCTATTGACAACACTTAACTCTGAAATCATATCCTGATTGTCATGAAGATATAACTGCATATTTTCCAAGACAAAAGGCAAGACAGATTTATTTTCAATTTCAAAAAACAAATCAATAAACATAAACTCTTCATCACAACCAATAATTGTAATTTTTGAAATATCTTTAAATTCGGGTAAAACTGAATGAAAACATGAAAACACCTTTAAAAAAATCGTTATAATCAAAATAAAGATAGAACTAATAAAAAGGAAATTATTTACTTTTTTCAATTTCATACATTAATTCTCTCATTACCTATAAACTATGCTATTATAAAGTGAAAATAATAGAGGTAATATGGTATAAACTAAGAAAAGAAGACTACTTAAGAATAAAATTAAGAGAAAGAAAAACTTTGTCTTTTCTTTTTTTTGTAAGCTTGGATGTTCAGGTAAATCGGGAGCATGATTAATTTTAATAATAATCAAAGAGAAATCTTCTTTAGCATTTCGATTTTTGGCAAGTTCCCAAATTTTTCTTAAAAATAACTCCAAACTAATACTGTTTGTGTTTTTTTGAACAATTTTGTCTGTAATACAATCTTTAAAATCCTTATTCGTTACAATCACTTCGTTTGTATTTATTACTGAGTTTAATAATTCAAATCTGGTTAATCTTTGATATACTCCTTTTGTAGCAAGAATAATATGGTCATTCTTGTATAAATCGAAAGGTCCTATAATTGCGGGTTCAATAATAGATAAGCCGATAGTATTATCAATAGTTTTTAAATTAATATTATTAACAGATAAAGTTGATTCAATATTTGATTGTTTAGAGAGATTTTTATTAAGTTTGTCTGAGTTAATAAAAGTGACATGTTCTGATGTGAGCAGGTTTATTTTCTTATCCCTAATCAAATATATCCTACAATCACCGGCATGAGCTAAATATACTTGATTTTGAGAAGACAAGAGCAATGCAATAGAAGCACCGGCAATATTCAGCCACTTATGTTTTGCTAGATAGGATAAGACTTCTGTAGTTGCGAACTGAAAAGAATCATTGATACTTTGTTCAATAACGAATGATTGTGGTAAGGTTTTAAAATAATTTACGATTGAAACAACTGCAAGATGTGAGATTATCTCTGCCCCACTTTCACCAATACCTCTTGATATAATAAATAACTTACCATATACTCCTTCATAAATAGATAAATAATCTTGATTTATTTTATGAATTCTACTTAATGAAGGATTTTCAAGTGTTGAAGAAAAACCAATATATTCACAATTGATTTGATTTAAATGCATTGTTATTTTTCTATTCCATAAAACTTTTTTGCTTGCCAAAGGTTATTTTCTGTCAAACTAGTCATTCTATGTTGATGTTCTTCAATGGGTGACTGAAGTATTATTCTTCTAATTTCTAATGGGAAGTTTTGTTGCATTTCTCCTATATCAAAAAAATCCAGTTTTGGATAAAAATATCTGATAAGTTTACTTTTATCAGGTAAATCGTCTAAATAATATACTGATTGTTCATCAGAATCCGGGTTAAAATCTTTATCAAATACCAACATTAAAGGAAACGAATAACTATTATAGAGATTAAGATTTTTATCAAACTCGTCTACAGCTATCCAAAGGTAATATCGTAAATAAAACTTTTCATCATCAATACCAAGTATTTCATAGGAATAAAAAGGATTTGATTTAGATTCAAAATTTTCTTTATAGATGTCACTTATTATTTCTTGCAGATTATTCAGTTGAATCGGATAAACTGTTGATGTGTCTAAAGCCTCTTTTGGTTGTTCTTTTAAAAGAACAGAAACTGATACAAAGGCTATAATACCTATCAATATCAAAATTATTAGAATATTACTCTTCTTCATAAACTCTCCAAAATTAAAAGTACCAAATAAATGAAATCTCTGATGTTATTCTTTCTCTAGGAAGATTAGGTTGAATCTCTTTACCGGAAGGAAGATTATCAATTAATAATTGATTTTGTCCGGCACTAAAATACTTCTGATTAAGTATATTTTTTATATCCAGGTTCAAAGTAAGGTTTTTATTAACTCTGAAAGCAT
>CAZJNG010000280.1:0-4114 GCA_964547265.1 uncultured Candidatus Cloacimonadota bacterium
TTAATGATATGGATCTTATACGGTCTTTAATCAATTCTTGCATTGATGAAATAAATGTTTTAACCGGTGGCTATAAAGGTTTATTCTCTCTGGTTACTGTTGAAAATACAAACAAAATCAAAATCCCTGATTCTGTTATCTTATTTATCAATCTTTATTATATGAATAATCAGTTATCAAGATATGATTATTCTACCTTTTTTGCTTCAAATAAGCCTGCAAATCCTAGCTTTTATACTATGATTAACAATGTCGATATCCTGCTTAATTGCAATATTACATCTACGAATAAAACATATTTTCAAATTGAAGCTTATACTAATTTTCATAAGCTTGATACTGATTCTATTGATATTGAGTATTTTCCTGATAATTACAATATTATTATTTTCTATGGCTGTTTAAGCAAATTATTTTTACACCATAAATTTATCAATGCCGATCTTGCTAATGTTTATCAAGCTCAATATAATACACTTTTGCAAGGTTTAGTCCATAATAAAAACTTCTTAAAGGCAGATAAATAATAATGGATAACATTATATCTGATTTAATCATTGCTCAGTTTGAAACTCTGAAAAAAGAGATAAAATCTGACATTAGAACCATAAAGGAAACAGTTGATATCTTTAATGAAAAAATAGTTGATTATAAAGTCAAACCTATTCATTGCAGAGAACAATTTGATAAAAGATATTTTAAAATCATTGATAAAGAAAATATCCATACGATATTAACTAGTTTTTATGATGATAGATATATCTTAAAGAAAAATTTCAAAAATCATTTTCAAGATACTTTAAATAAATGTAAACAAGATAGCTTGAATAATCTTAACAATAAAACCTACCTAATAAAAAATATTTTAAACATTGTTCAAGCTCTTGCACCATATATTTTATTTTTATCTTATCTATATTTCAAATAAGGAGAATCTTATGAAAAGAACCGTTACTACTGCCTTTAAAATTATTGTAAATTTTTTCGGTGCTGATGTTGTTAAAGGCCTATCAATTCAATTACTTAAATATTTATCTTCTAAAACTGACAATAATGTAGATGATAAAGCTGTTGAAATCATTGAAAATCTTGTTTTTCCTGAAAACGTACAACAATCATCCCTGATTGTTGAAAAAATTGTTAATGAAAATGTTGATAATAATAATTATATCATTAGTGAAAAACTTTTAAATCATATCAAAAAATCTGAAGGTTTTATGCCTAAGCCGTATGTATGCCCGGGCAATAAGCTTTCTATTGGTTATGGTCGTAATTTAGATGATGTAGGTATTTCAAAAAGTGAAGCTCAATATCTTGGTATTAAATTTCCTTTTGAACTTGAATTAAGAATTATCTTTAATCAAAGAGGAATATCTGAAAAAGAAGCTACATATCTTATGATTAATGATTTACATAATTGTTTAACTCAACTTTACAGGAATATTGAATTTTTTGAAACTCTTGATAATGCAAGAAAAGATGTTTTAATTGATATGTGTTTTAATCTGGGTATTGGTGGATTATTAAAATTCAAAAAAACATTAGAACACATTAAAAATCAAGAATGGATGAAAGCCGGTGATGAAATGCTTTGCTCTAAATGGGCTAAGCAAGTCGGAAAAAGGGCTATCACTTTAAGTGAAATTATGAAAAAAGGAACATGGTAAAATGAAATCTGAAAAAATCCATAAACTTATTGAAAACGCTATTAATCATAGGTCAAGTTGTGGTTGGGATAATCAGCATAAAGAAGCTTGTCTTGTTAAAGATAATGAATTGCCTGTAAAAAACAATGTACCGGGCGAGCATTATTATAAAGATAATTGGATTTTAAAAAGTATTAACTGGATTATTTCAATGTTATCAGGTGCTGATATTTCTGTTGAACTTCAATCTTTAAATGGCACTTTTGAAAAAAAGATGAAACTTATGGAGTGCGAAATAAATTTCTTTATGGATTATTTTCAGTGGACTACTGCAGGAGAAAAAGCTTTATCTGATAAGCTATGGCACGGGTTTGGTTGCATTAAGCACGTTTGGAATCCGTTTATGATAGATGAAGATTTTCAAACAGGTAAAGTCAAATATACGTATAAAGATTGTAAAAATATTTATCTTGACCCTAATCCCTATGAAACTAACTATATCTGTGAAAAAATTTCACTTACAAGTGAAATGCTTTTAAATTATTTTCCTGAATACCCTGAACTTGAAAAATATAAAAATAAAGATATTGATATATTTGTTGTTCAGGTTAAGCAGGTTGTAAAACAAAAAAAAGTAGCAATTTACATTCCTGATACTGATGAAATTAAAATATTTGATTTTGATGAAGTTGAAGAATTTAAAAATAATAATGCTTTACCTGAAGAACTTGAAATTTCTGCTCCTTTATCTGTTGAAAAAAATAATGTTACTGAATATATTTACCTTCCTGAAGAAAAGAAAATTCTTAAAAAATATGATATTGGTGAAGATTTTACTTACACTATTTTGAAGGGTTTTGAAGTTTCTGATTCTCCTTATTCTTTTGGTTTATGCTTTTATCTGATTGACCAACAAGAAATATCTGTTATTTTAATGACTATGTTGTTATTATCTGCTATGAAACATCATAAACCTATCAGAATTTTACATCCTGAAGCTATTGAAAATTATGATGATATTAAAGATTCATTACATTTACCGGGAATTGATATCATAATTTCATCTGAATGGCAGGAACGTCATCCTAACGTTAAACCTATTGAATTTATTGACCCTCCTAAATTCAACTCCGAACTTGATTATCTTGAAAAAAAAATTGCTGAGGTTATTAAATCTACCACAGGCGTAACTGATTCTATGCAAGGTATTCCTCAATATGCTGGACTTAGTGGTGTTGCTATTGCTCAATTCCAACAGCAAGCTAAAGTTTACCATAAAAAAGATTATATTCAGTGGGATAGATTTATTAAAGATAACGTAAAAACTTTAATGGAACTTGTTAAGAAATATCGTAATTATCCTCATAAGCTTTTAGGTATTGATGAAACTGGTCGTAATGTACCGGTTGATGTAAATTCATCAAATGAAACTACTCTTGATAAAACTAATTATATTATTACTGTTATGATTGACGAAAATCAGGAAGCAGTTAAACAAATGGAACAAGACCTTGCTTTAAAATTACATCAAATGGGATTAATGACCGATGAAGATTTAATGGCGAAAATGCCATTTAAAAATATTGATACTTTAATTGAAAACTTACAGGCACGCAAGCAAGAACAAGCAATGCTACAACAACAAATGCAACAATCTCAACAATTTAACCCTGCTTATTCGTCTCAACAAAATAATTCTAATCATACGGAGGTATAAATGGGCTGGTCTCCTTATAATAAATATTTGGATAACTTAAGAGCAAAACAAAAAGAAAATCCTTACTACAATCAAGCTGTTAATCAATCAAGACAACTTGCTCATCCCTGGCAACAAATGTCTGAAAACCTCGCTCACAAGACTCATCAAGGATATTTAACTGAATCTGCTCTAGCTGACCTTAATCTAAAATCTAATCAAGAATTTTCTAATATGCAAAATCAGATTTATAATAATGCTAATCTTATGCAACAGCAAAGACAAGATAATATTGATGATAAAATCTTTGAACTTGATCATCAAAAAGAATTATACTTAAAACAAAAAGAAGATGAAAAAAAAGCTAAGAAAAAGTCTTGGCTTAGCACTGGCTTACAAGTAGGAGGTGCTGCAATTGGTGGTCTTGTTGGTGGCTTACCCGGAGCTTCAATTGGTGCTTCTTTAGGTGGCATTGTAGGTGGTATTGCTACTGATGAAACACAAGTAGCAATGCAGGGTTTTGCTGATACTCTTGGAGGTATTTCTTCAATGTCATCTCTTAATTATGAAAAAACATTATTTTCTAATATGCAAAAAATTAATTTAAATGCAATGGATATTGAAAAATTAACTAAATTTAATCTTATCCTAAATACCGGTAATAGAGAAATGATTGAAAATTATATGAACTCGTTATTATAATAAAAGGTAAATTTATTATGATAAAAGAAATTAACCTGTTTACTGATTTTAATGAAAAGCTTAGACCTGA
>CAZJNG010000281.1:0-4096 GCA_964547265.1 uncultured Candidatus Cloacimonadota bacterium
GTCAATGAAAATACAAAATGGAATGACCCTGAAAATGAAATATGTATTTCAGTAGGACCTATTGGTGGAAATACAAATTATCCAGGCTCTGGAAAATCAATTGTTGTTTCTTTATCACCTATGACTAATATACCTATTGACAGTAATATTGGTGGGCATTTTGGTCCATATCTTAAATTTGCAGGATTTGATGCCCTTGAAATTCAAGGTAAAGCACAAAATGATGTGATTATTTATATTGATGGAGACGAAGGTAATATCCAGATATTTGAAGCTCCTGATGAAGCTGTTGATAGCCATGTACTTGCAGAACAATTACATGACATGTTTGCTAAAGACGAAAACAGCAAACATCATATTTCTGTTGTTTCAGCAGGAACAGCGGCAGACCATGCTTATATGGGTATGTTAAACTTCTCTTTCTTTGATAAAAGAAGAGGCATTCCTCGTTTGAAACAAGCTGGTCGTGGTGGTATTGGTCATGTTTTCAGAGACAAAAAGATTAAAGCCCTTGTTGTTAAATACTCAAGTTTAAAAGCTGATAATAACAACCCTGTTGATTTAAAAAAATTACAAGAAACAGGACTTAAGGTACATAAAGAAGTAAGAGATCATGATGATGAACAATGCAGAATGAGACAGGTTGGTACTGCTCATCTTGTTGAAATCATGAATGACTATGACCTTTTACCTGTTAAAAACTTTAAGTTCGGAGCTGATGACAATGCTGAGAAGGTTCATTCAAGAGTATGGACTTCGATGTTTACGCAAAACATGCCTGACGGATGTTGGTTTGGATGTTCTTTATCCTGCTGTAAAGCAATCGATAATTTTAAACCTCGCACCGGTCCATATAAAGGACAAGCTGTTTCAGTTGATGGTCCTGAATATGAAACTGTTGGCGGATGCTCTTCAAATATATATGTTTGGGATCCTAGTGATGTAGCTGAAATTAATTTCTATTGTGATACTTACGGTATTGACACTATTTCTTTTGGAACTACTATGGCTTTTGTCATGGAATGCTGGGAAAATAAGATAATAACCCCTGAAATGACAGGCGGACTTGACCTTACCTGGGGAAATGCTGATTCTGTTCTTGAAATACTTCATCAAATGTCAAGAGGCGAAGGTTTTGGTGTAAAAGTCGGCAAGGGTGCAAGATGGCTTAAAAACTGGCTGATAACAGAACACAAAGCTGATGCAAACTTCTTACAAGACATCGCTATGGAAGCAAAAGGTCTTGAGTATTCACAATATATGTCAAAAGAATCTTTGGCTCAACAAGGAGGATATACTCTCGCACTTAAAGGTCCTCAACACGATGAAGCTTGGTTAATCTTTATGGATATGGTAAATAATGCTATACCTACTTTTGATGATAAAGCTGAAGCTCTTCATTATTTCCCAATGTTTCGTACATGGTTTGGCTTACAAGGACTCTGTAAACTTCCTTGGAATGATATAGAGCCGGCTAATAATGCTGAAACTGACGAACCGGCTAAAGTACCTGAACATGTACAAAATTACTTAGATATTTATAAAGCTATCACCGGTAAAGAAATTAACAGAAATGAAATGATTCTTCAATCAGAAAGAGTTTATAACTTCCAAAAAATCTTTAACCTTCGTATGGGTGGAGGTAAAAGAATTGACGATGTTCCTCCATATAGAGCAGTTGGTCCTGTAACAGAAGAAGAATACCTTTCAAGACAAGAAAGATATGATACACAAATTAAAGAACTTATACAAAAAGACCCAAGCAACATGAGTACTCAAGAAAAAATGAAACTACATAGAGAATACCGTTCTCAAAGATATCAAACTCTTATTGATACCGTGTATAAAAGAAAAGGTTGGGATATGAATGGTATTCCAACAGATGAACACCTTACAAAAATCGGAATGGATTTACCTGAACTACTTGATGTAGTTAAGAAATTCAGATAATAATCTTAATTTTCAAAGAGAGCTTCTTTATAGAAGCTCTCTTATGTATATTAGCATTTTGCTTATTGCCTGTTGTCTATGAGTTTTAGTTTATTATCAAATATTAAATTTACATTGACAAAAGAATCCTTGAAAAAATAATAAACACAAAGAATAATTAACCTTTTTAGGAGAAAAAAATGATTTATGGAGATAAATTAAGAGAAGCTTTGAAAACTGAAAAGAATCCTGTCAATACCATGTATTTAAACGAATTAATGTTTGGTTGGAGAAATGTTGAATCTATACTTGATGAAGAAAATGAAAGCAGAGAAGACATAATTGTAAGCTTAGTAAATGCAATTTCTACATATACAGAAGATTTAACAGCAAATAAAAAATTCCATTATACAGAAAAATCAAAGACAGGTTTCTCGCCGGAACATGAAGTTTTTAAGCCTCATTATATAATAGATATAATTGAACTAATATTTAAAATCAATAAGATCACTGATTCTACAAAAGGTTTATCTCTAAAAAAACGATATTTCCATACAGGTTTTACCCTGAAAAAGGATTCTTTTCAAAATACTTTAAAAAAACCTTATTTGAAATATGTAGTTTCTGACAGTTATTACAGTTTATGTTTAGAACTTGATTTGCAATATAGGTTAACTGCTAAAAAGTTTTTTAATAAAATCAAGGTATATATTCCCTTGATTGTGTTTTATGTAAAAAACTCTTTTAATAATTATGATATTGAAAATATTAAAAAATTAAAACAAGACATTACCGGATTAAATCCAAACGCATTAGTTTTTTATTTAACTGAATATATTGATAAAGCTTTCATTGAACAGATGGAAGTAATCAAGGAAGATATATATGTGTTAAGAAAAGCGATTAAAGGTAGTTTTAGTCCTTTAGATGCGAATCTATTTAAAGATATTCAAGACAGAATTACACATTACTTAACAGAAGAAAATCTCTCAATAGAAGAAATCATTTCTCTTGGAAATATAAATTTTAAAAATAATACATCGGAGGAAACATGAAAAACAATCAGATTAAATCAGCTATGCAAATAAGGCTTTCTGATGAATTACCTGAAAAGAAATCTTTCTTACCAAATATCAGAAGAGCACCTGACAGAGGAAATATTTTAAATAAAGAAGAAGTGATACTCGCTTTACAAAACGCACTCAGATATGTACCTGAAAATTTACACAAAACCCTTGCCCCTGAGTTCTTGGAAGAATTAAAAACTATGGGTAGAATTTATGGCTACAGATATAGACCCGAAGGACGCATTTACGGGAAACCAATAGATGAATATAAAGGCATTACACAAGCCAGAGCAATTCAGGTGATGATTGATAATAATCTTGATTTTGACATTGCCTTATACCCTTATGAACTAGTTACTTATGGTGAAACAGGTCAAGTATGCCAAAACTGGATGCAATATAAACTGATTATGAAATATCTTGAAGTCATGACCGAAGACCAGACACTAGTCATTGAATCAGGTCATCCTCTTGGCTTATTTCCCTCAAGACCTGAAGCACCAAGAGTTATTTCTACTCAAGGCTTAGTTATTGGCAAATGGGATAATCCTGATGAATTTAAAAGACTTACTGCTTTAGGGGTGGCAAATTATGGACAAATGACAGCCGGTGGATGGATGTACATCGGACCGCAAGGAATTGTTCATGGTACTTATATTACTCTTTTAAATGCAGGTAGAAAATATCTTAATATCCCTGCTGATAAAAATTTAAGTGGTAAAGTATTTATTTCTTCAGGTTTGGGTGGAATGTCCGGAGCACAACCAAAGGCTTCAGAGATTGCAGGAGCAATTGGTATAATTGCAGAAGTTGATTACAGCAGAATCGAAACAAGACATACTCAAGGCTGGGTAAATCTGGTTTCTGATAAATTAGAACAAATCGCTGATTGGACAGAAGAATACCGTAAAAATGGTAAAGCTGTGAGTATTGCTTATCATGGCAATATCGTTGATTTACTTGATTACTTTGATAAAAAAGATATTAAAGTAAACGTTACGGAAGATGCTATTGAAATTAAAGCAGAAAAGAAAAATGAGCTTAAAGAAGAAGATAAGAAAAAAGGCATGTATAGACTCGAAAGAAGCTTTGCAGGATTT
>CAZJNG010000282.1:0-4095 GCA_964547265.1 uncultured Candidatus Cloacimonadota bacterium
AAGTAATTAAACTACTTAACGCTTAAAATTTTAAAAGGGAACTCACTATTAGAGGCTGTCTAAAAATGTCAAAAACCGGAACCGAGACGGCTCGTCTCGGCTTTCTTTATGAGTATGACTCACAAATGTTAATTTCTTGATTTATAACAGATTATAAGATTACAATGTTTTTCTATAATGACATAACCGGACGAGCTGTCCGGTTTCCATTCCGATTATATTTCTAAATTATAAGACAGCCTCTATAAACGAGTTCCCTCTTTTTTAATAAAATATAAGAATAAGATTGCATCTACTTATATTGATTTTAATAATTTACAATTTTACTTGACACAAAAACCGACTTTCAAATATTTTGGTCAAGATAGATTTATTTAGAAAGGAGCTAAGCATGAAAACGCTTACACCAAGAGCTTGTGATATTAAGCAGGATTGGTATATTGTTGATGCTGCAGAGCAGACATTAGGTCGCTTATGTACGCAAATTGCTTCAGTACTAAAAGGGAAAAATAAAGCATATTTTAGCCCAAATTTAGACTGTGGTGATTTTGTGGTTGTCATAAATGCAGAAAAAGTTGTTTTATCCGGCAGCAAAGAACTTCAAAAATCATACCAAAACTATAGTGGATATCCGGGTGGATTAAAAGAAACACCATTCAAAAGAATGATTACTGAAAAACCTGAAGAAGTTATTTTCAGGGCAATTAAAGGAATGCTACCTAAAAATTCTTTAGGCAGACAAATGATTAGTAAATTAAAGATATATGCAGGAGAAGAACATCCGCATAAGGCTCAAAAGCCTGTTAGTTTATCTTTTTAGGAGGATATTGAATGCAATTTTTTGATGCAGTAGGAAGAAGAAAGACTTCAGTAGCCAGAGTTATTATTACTCCGGGCACAGGTAAAAGAATTATTAATTCATTGCCAATGAAAAAATATCTTGGTCGTGAAATCCTTGAAATGGTTGTTGAACAACCTTTTGAAACAGTTCAAATGGGCGACAAATTTGATGTAAGAGTTAATGTTTGTGGTGGTGGTTTATCAAGTCAAGCCGGAGCTATCAGACACGGAATCAGCAGAGCATTAATCAAATATGACGAAACTTTAAGACCGGCTTTAAAAGCTAAAGGTTTACTTACCAGAGATTCTCGTATGGTTGAAAGGAAAAAACCGGGTCGTCCAAAAGCAAGAAAACGTTTCCAATTCTCAAAACGTTAATACCATGTATAATTTTAAAAAACGGACAGGTATTGAGTTGCAAGGCGGTGTTTTCACCTTGAAAACTGAATTGCGTATATCTTATCTGTTAAATTTAACCGTAATAAGGGAGAAATAATAATGTCAGTTGTATCAATGAAACAATTACTCGAAGCAGGTGTACATTTTGGTCATCAGACCCATAAATGGAACCCTAAAATGAAAAAATACATTTTTATCAAAAGAAATGGTATTCATATTTTAGACCTTAAGCAAACTGTTGATGCTATCAATAATGCTTACAATCAAGTTAAAGAAGTTGCCAGAAAAGGAGAAATGGTTCTCTTCGTCGGCACAAAAAAACAAGCTCAAGATGCTATCAAAGACGCTGCTATGAAAGCAGATGCAAGTTATGTAAATTTCAGATGGTATGGCGGTATGCTTACAAATATGCAAACTATTCGCCGCTCTGTCGAAAAGATGGAATACTACGAACAAATAGTTGAAGACGGAACTATCAGTTCTTATACAAAACTTGAACAAATCAAAATGAAGAGAGAATACATTAAAATAGAAAGATCTCTCGGTGGTATTAGAAAATTAGATACACTTCCGGGTGCTGTAGTCGTTGTTGATACTAATTACGAACATATAGCCGTTCATGAAGCAAAAGTATTAGGTATTCCTATCATTGGCATGGTTGATACTAACTGCGATCCTGATCCTATTGATTATGTAATCCCTTCAAATGACGATGCTATCCGTGCTATTGACCTGATTTCAGGAATCTTATCTCAGGCAGTTATCGAAGGAAGACAATCAGCTACCGAAGGTGCGATTATGCAAGCAGAAACACTTGAAAACTCAAATGAAGAAAATACTCAAGAAACTGAATCAGAAAATAATGAAGAAGAAATAAATTTAGAAGATTTTGACATGACTGATACAGAAGAAAAAGAATAACATTTTTAGGGAGATTCGTCTCCCTATTTTTTAGTTTATAAAATATTACAGGAGATAAAAATGGAAATTAATGCAAAAATGGTAAAAGAACTCAGAGATAAAACCGGTGCAGGCATGATGGATTGCAAAAAAGCATTAACTCAATGCGAAGGCAATATTGATAAAGCTATAAACTGGCTTAGAGAAAAAGGAATAGCTAAAGCTGTCTCAAAATCTGACAGAGACACAAAAGAAGGTAGAATTTATTCTTATATTCACTCAAATAACAAAATCGGTGTATTAGTTGAAATTAATTGCGAAACAGACTTTGTTGCAAGAAACGAAGATTTTGAAATACTTTGTAAAGATATTTGTATGCATATTGCTGCTTCAAATCCGCTTTCTATCAGACCTGAAGAACTTGACCAAAAAGCTATCGAAGCCGAAAAAGAAATATATAGAAACAAGGCAATAAATGAAGGTAAACCTGAAGCTGTAGTTGAAAAAATCGTTGAAGGACAAGTAAAAAAATATTATAAAGAAAATTGCTTGTTAGAACAAGAATTCGTTAAAGATCCTGCTAAAACAGTTCAAGATATAATCAATGAAACAATCGCCAAAATAGGTGAAAATATTCAGGTTGCTCGTTTTACACGATTTGTACTTGGTGAATAATTATGACAGAGTATCAACCTGAAAAGCTCCATAGACTGATATTAAAAATAAGCGGTGAATTTCTCGCAGGAGATAAAGGCTTTGGATTCGATCAGGCAATACTTCATCAGTTATCTGATGACATTATAGAATTAAAAAAATTAGGTTATAGCATTGGAATTGTTCTTGGCGGAGGTAATTTTTTCAGAGGAAAAGAACTTACCGATATAAACAGAGCTGCCGCTGATAATGTAGGTATGTTGGCAACCATTCAAAATGCTTTAGTACTCTCTGAGTATCTAAAACAAAAAAACTATAATACCGAAGTCTATTCCGCTTTTTCAGTAGAAAAGATTGCAAAGTTTTACACTTATAAAAGAGCTGATATTTCACTTAAAGAAGGCAAAATTTGCTTCTTCTGCGGTGGTACGGGTAATCCTTTTTTTACTACTGATACAGCTGCAATTTTACGCGCTGTTGAACTGCAATGTGACATTGTCTTAAAAGGAACAAAAGTTGACGGCATTTATACCGCTGACCCCAAAAAAGATAAAAATGCTGAGTTTATCCCTGAAATTTCATATAGCGAAGCCTTAAATAAACAATTAAATATAATGGATATGACCGCATTTTCTCTAGCCAGAGATTATAAAGTACCTATTAAAGTATTTGATATAACTGTTAAAGGTAACCTTAAAAATGTTGTCCTTTCAAAAAATGTTGGAACCTATGTATATGAATAAGGAGAAATTATGAACGATATACTTAAAGCAACCGATGAAAAAATGAATAAATCCTTTGAATCTATGCTTCATCAGTTTTCTAAAACAAGAACAGGACGAGCAAGTGCATCTGTCCTTGATGATATCAAAGTCAATTACTATGGAACACCAACTCTAATCAAACAATTATGCAATATAAATATTCCTGAACCTCGCATGATAACAATTCAACCATACGATAAATCTACCTTGAGCGACATCGAGAAGGCAATATTAGCCGCTAACTTAGGAATTACTCCTGAGAATGACGGTAATATTATCCGATTACCTTTCCCGTCTCTCACTGAAGACAAAAGAAAAGATATCGTTAAACAGATAAAAAAAATTGCCGAAGATTGTAAAGTAGCAATCCGAAATATCAGAAGAGACACTAATGATTCTATAAAAAAATCTAAAAAATCTAGTGAGTTGACTGAAGACCAAGAAAAAAAATTACTTGATGATATACAAAAATCAACAGATAAATGGATTGAGAAAGTTGATGAATCATCAAAAAATAAAGAAAAAGAAATTTTGGAAG
>CAZJNG010000283.1:0-4095 GCA_964547265.1 uncultured Candidatus Cloacimonadota bacterium
TAGCATTTGAGTTAAGTTCATGCATACGATTTACGCATCTCATCAGAGTTGATTTGCCACATCCTGAAGGTCCCATCATTGCAGTAACTTTTTTATGATGAATATTCAGATTTATATTTTTAATTACAAATTCTTCCCCATAAGATGCATAAAAATCTTTAATTTCTAATACTTTATTTTCCATCTTTTCGACACTCCTTTAGATATTAGATTTAACGACAAAATAAAAACTACCAAGATAAATGAAGTCCCCCATGCAATATTATGCAAATTTGGAAATGGACTTGAGGCATACCTAAAGATTAAAAGAGGCATGCTTTCAATAGGTCTGAATAAGCGAGTACTCATAAAGGGATTTCCAAATGCTGTGAAAATCAGTGGTGCAGTCTCTCCGGCAATCCTTGATACAGACAATAAAATACCTGAGATAATACTACTGAGTCCGGTAGGCAAAATCACCTTTATTATTGTTTTTGAATATGGTACTCCTAATGATAAAGAAGCTTCTTTAAGATGAATCGGTATTAGTTTTATAGTTTCTTCAACAGAACGAATAATAATTGGCAACATCATTAAAGCCAAAGCCACTCCACCTGAAAATGCAGAAAATATTCCCATAGGCTTTACTATCCAGCTCCAGGCAACTATTCCTATCACAATCGAAGGTGTCCCTTGTAGAATTTCACAACAAATCCTTACCCAATAACTTAATCTGGTATCCTTATATTCAGCCAAAAAAATACCTACGAGAATGCCAATAGGGATAGCCATAATTGATGCTGTCAGTATTAATATACCGGTTCCAACTATTGCATTTGCTATCCCACCACCTATATCTCCCATTGCTACCGGCATTTTCACAAAGAAATCCCAACTAATCGAACTGATTCCTTTCGACACAAGAAAATACAAGATCAAAAACAATGGCACTAGAATAATTGCAGACATAAACATAAGGAAAAATTTAAATATCTTATCAATTATTATTCTTTTTTTAAATTGAAAATCTGTCATTATTTTTCTTCCTTTTTAATATTTAAATCTATGAAGTACTTTTTGACCTAAGATATTAATAATTGCTGTAACTAAAAATAATAATAAGCCAATCTGAACCAAAGATGATAAATGAATATTCTGAACAGCTTCTGCAAATTCATTGGCAATCAGACTAGCCATCGTATTGCCGGGTGCAAATAATGAATCCGGTATTACATTTGCATTGCCAATTACCATAGTTACTGCCATTGTTTCACCTAAAGCTCTACCAAGTGCCAATAAAATACCTGCAAATATACCTGAAAAAGAATGAGGTAAAACAATTTTCTTTACCACCTCATACCTTGTTGCACCAAGAGAATATGCTGCTTCTTTCAAATCAGACGGTACCATATTGATTATTTCTCGAGAAATACTGGCAGCATAAGGGATAATCATTATGGTTAATATTGCAGAAGCAGTTATTATTCCTACACCAAAAGGCGGCACGCCTAATTTTAATTGAAGTTGCCTCATGATTGGCACAAAAAAGAATAAACCCCAAAAACCATAAATAATTGATGGTATTCCTGCCAGTAATTCTATTGCAGTTCCTAGTGCTGTAGCAAAAATCCCTTTCTTATAATACTCTCCAAGTAAAATAGAAATTACTAAAGCAAAAGGAATACATACTGCTAAAGATAAGAAAGATGTTATTAATGTACCTGACAAAAAAGGTAATGCTCCGTAATCATCCATTACGGGATTCCAAATTGAACTATATAAAAAACTTAAGCCATTATGCTTTAAAGCTAACATTGAGCCGTTTAACAAAGTGATAAATATTAGAATCAATATCAATACTATCATTATTGAAAAAGCGAATAAAGAAAACTTAAAGATTTTTTCTTTCAGCATCAAAACTCCTTAACTTTTATCTTATTTGAGAAGCCCTTGTTATTCAAGGGCTTCTTGAGGAGAGACATTACATTATTAGATTTGTTCATACAACTAAAGTAATTTTTTGCCTTTATATGTAACACTATTTATAAGATTTTGTGCTTTTTTCTGAGCTTCTTTAGAAAGTGGTGCATAATGTAAAGGATCAGTATGTTTTTGTCCGTCATTAATCATCCAGTTGATTAATTTAACAGTTTCAAGAGCTTGTTGATTACTTCTTCCTGCATAATTTTGCTCCCTGTATAAAATTATCCAGGTAAATCCACTGATAGGATAACCAAGTTTAGCATCTGTATCAGTCAATGATACCATCGTATCTTCGGGTAATACTATATCTGCAGCAAGACTTACACTTTTAATTGTTGGTTCAATGAAATTTCCTGATTTGTTTTTAACATCAGCATAAGGCATATTGTTACTCATGGCATAAATTAACTCAACATAACCAATCGCACCCGGCACTTGTTGTACCATACCCGCTACTCCGGGATTACCTTTAGAACCTAACCCTACAGGCCAGTTTACAGATGTACCTTCACCAACTTTATCTTTCCATTCACTACTAACTTTTGATAAATAATTAGTGAAAATTGAGGTAGTTCCGCTACCATCTGATCGTCTTACTACTGCTATATTTATCGCAGGTAATTGAATAGATGGATTTAAAGTTTTAATCGCATCATCATTCCATTTTTCAATTTTACCTAGATATATATCTGCAATTATCTCCGGAGTCATTTTTAATTTTGGGCTATTAGGTAAATTGTAAGTAATTACAACCGCACCCAAACAAGTAGGTACATGGATAATTTCAGCACCTGCTTCTGCCATCCTGTCAGCAGACACAATAGCATCAGTGCCTCCAAAATCAACAGTTTTGCTAAATAATTGTCTGATTCCTCCACCGGATCCAATACCTTGATAGTTTACCCTAACATTAGTTTGTTTGTTATAATCTTCAAACATTCTACTGTACAATGGATACGGGAAAGTAGCACCTGCACCAAGTAACTCAACTCTTCGTTGAGCTTCTAACTTTAAAAAACTTAAACTCAGTAACATTGCAATAAGAACTATTAATACTCTTTTCATCTTTGATTCTCCTTTATTTCTTTAAATTTACAAAAACATATTACCGGCATTACATTAAAACAAATTAAATGAATTGTTAAGATTTTATAAATTTTAGTCTTCGCATTGCTTTATTCATTTGTTGTCTGACTTGTTCTCTGCTAATTTTTAATATTTCAGCTATTTCGTTATAGGTCTTTTTTTCGTTATAATATAATTTCAAGATTCTTTGTTCTTTTATAGGAAAGTTATCGGGAATCTTAATCTTTTGAGGTTGTTCTTTGCTTATGGATGATTCAGTGCTTTTCTCATCTGAGATGATTTCATCGTTTAATTCAACAGAGTTTAGAGAACTTTTTGTTTCTTTTGACAAAGCTTCCAGGATTTTCTTTTTAATCCAAAAGAAAGCATAAGTAGTAAATGCAGTATTTTTGTCTTCTTTAAACCTGTTTTTTGCTTCAATCAGCCCAATCATGCCTTCTTGAACTAAATCTTCGAATGGCAGTCCATACTTGCAATATTTAGCAGCAACTGACTTGACTAAGTTAAGATAATCTTCAATTTTTATATTTTCATTATTTATCATACTGATAAGATAGCATTAAATTGTTAAGAAAAAATAAAGAAATAATTATTTGTTGGTTAAAGCTTTGTCAGTTTATTTTCGTTTTTAGATACTTATCATTTATATAACTGATTACATTCCAATAGATTGCGTGTATATAAACAACAAAACATAAGTCACTTATATAAAGTTTTGAAAAAAAAATTGATTGACTGATTTGCTTTTTAGTTATAAAAGGCTAATATGATTATCTTAAACAGTTGGAGGATAAGAAATGAATAAAAAAAATCAAGAATTAATCTTTATTGTTGATGATGAAGAAGACATATTAGAACTAATAAAGATTAACTTGGAAAAATCATCTTACAGGACAAAGACCTTTGAAAATACTGAAAAATTATTAGATGAAGCTATTAAATTAAGACCAAGTCTTTTTATTTTAGATTTGATGCTTCCTGATGATGATGGTTTTGAGGTATGTAAACGGATCAGGAATAATGATACGCTTAAGGATACACCAATTA
>CAZJNG010000284.1:0-4079 GCA_964547265.1 uncultured Candidatus Cloacimonadota bacterium
AGCAGGCAGTTTATTCAACAACAACAACGGTTTTATCAAATCCAGGAGGAACAATTGCATCCGGAACAAATCCACTGATAATAAATTTTAATATTAGGAGTTATACAGTAAGAGGTCAAGCTACTGAAAATCAGGTTGGTTTACCCAATGTGGCATTAAATATAATGAGTGTTGAACCTGCTTTTAATACATTTTTATATTTGCCGTATCAAACAAACTCTCAGGGATATTATGCGATACCTGATTTATCGCCGGGTACAAATATAAGTTTCTATGCTTATTCTACAACCCATACCTTCAATCAAAATACTCATTCCCTGACAAATATTCAACAAGATCAGATTATAAATTTTTCTGCTGACCCTTTGCCGGTTTATATGGTTTCAGGGTTCGTAAGAGATAGTGATTTATCTCCAATACCTTCAGTTGCAATTGCCAATACGATGACAGATAATACCGGTTTATATGTTGTATCAGTAACTCAAGGTCAAAATGTAAATCTTTCTCCTCAAAAGACAGGTTATACATTTCTCCCTCCAACAATAACATATAATAATGTTCAAAATAATATTGAGCAAAATTTTACAGGATTAATACAAACTTTTACAATTTCAGGAAATACAGGCACTGATAATGTCCAAATTGCCATTCAAAGTAATTTAAGTGATTTGCCTGCAAATATTCTTTCAGATTCACAAGGAAATTATCAGATAAACAATGTAATCTTTAATGACAGTATTATATTAACCCCTCAAAAAGAAGGATATACTTTTAATCCTGCTACTGAGAATTTTAATAATATTCAAGCTAATATCACCAAGAATTTTGCAGCATTACCTATAATGTTTACTATTGATGGGTATGTAAATACTAATTCCAGAAGTGCTATTGAAGGTGTGGAACTTAAATCAGGAAATACAATTATGGCAACAACAGATGCTTCCGGATATTATAGTTTTGATATTCAGTATGGGTCTGATATTGACTTTTATCCTGTAAAAGCTGCTTATTCTTTTAGTCCAAGTTCACAACAGTATTTGAATGTTACTTCAGATAAAACCCAGGACTTTATTGGAATTCCATTACCTCAGTACACAATATCCGGCATAATCACAGAGAATGGAATAGGCATACAAGGAGTTAGTGTAGATATTGGTGATATTGGACAAACTTTAACTGATAATACAGGCTTTTATACCTTAACAGCTTATCAAACTGATATAACATTTTCAATAATACCGACAAAAACAGGTTTTACCTTCACTCCATCTAATTATATGGTTAATGGTTTAAATAGTGATCTCACAAGAAGTTTTACTGCAAGCATTCAGACTTTTTCTGTTTCGGGACAAGTTTCTTCTTTGCCCGGTACTATAGTTAAGGCAGAGTGGGGCAGTACAGTATTGCAGACTGTTTCTAATCAAACAGGGAACTATTCAATTTCGGGGATACCTTACGGAATAACCTTTACGCTTTCAGCACATAAAGCCGGCTATTCATTTACTCCGCCTCAATATAGTATTTCAAGCATTGAGGATAATTTAACAGGTTATAATTTTACGCCTGAGCCGATAACTTATCCTGTGACTATACATGCAATAGATTTTAATGGAGATAATATTGCGGATGCAACTGTAAATTTTAATAGTTTATTTGGAACTACAAATAGTAACGGAGTGTTTGTTTTTATTGGTAATTGGGGTGAGAGTTATACAGTTAATGTATCAAAACAGGGTCATTTTTTTATCAATACTCCTCAAACTATTAATAGTTTAAATGCTGCTCAAACTTTGACTTTTACAACTCGGCAACCAATTCAATATACGCTGGAAGGAGTAATTACAAATCAAAATAACTCTCCTCTTAAAAATGTGAATGTACATGTTAATCAGTCAATTGTTCTAACAAATGCTGCAGGGTATTATTCTAAATCAATATTCGAGGGGCAATCCCTTGTTATTACACCTCAATTAACAGGTTATACCTTTACTCCTTCAAATCATACAATAAGTAATGTTAATGCAAATCATGAAGTTGATTTTACCGGGAATCCAAACACATATTTATTAAGTGGTTATGTTGTTAAAAACCAACAAGGTGTACCGAATGTTATTATTCTTTACAATAATTCTACTATTGTAACTAATCAGAATGGTGCATTTACCATTCCTGTGACTCATGGTCAAAATATTATCTTATCACCTGAACTCACAGGGCATACTTTCAATCCCCCAAGTATTAGCTTTACTAATATTACTTCAAATATCAGTAATATAGTTTTTAATGCAAATCCGCTTGCTTATACCATACATGGTCAGATTTTAGTTCAAGGAGAAGCTCTCGAGGGAGTGCTTGTTTATGACCTAAACAGTGATAAAGAGGCTTATTCCGGCAGTAACGGGCAGTATATAATTAACACCTTGTATGGAGACAGCGTTATCCTTGCCGCATATAAAGAATTGCATTCATTTACTCCTGAATACCATATACTGGCAAATATGAACGAAAATATTACCAATATAGATTTTGAAGCAATAAGACATTGTGCAGATGTTTCGTTTAATCCTCCACCAGCTTTATATTATGCTCCTGTCAGCGTTACTTTAAGTACTCAAACTCCCAATACAGTGATTTATTATACAACAGATGGGTCAGAGCCAAATATTGCTTCTTATGTATATAATGCACCTATTTTAGTTGATTACAGATCTCATCTGAACCTTAAAGCTAAAGCTTATAAAGATACATATATCCCATCAAATACAACTGAGGGATTTTACCGGGTAACCGGAACAGTTCAAACTCCTTCCATAAGTATCCCTTCAGGAGAGTATTTTGAAACTCAACTCGTAGTTTTAAGTTCAGAAGAAAATGCTCAAATTTATTATACATTAAATTCTGAGATACCGACTCAAGAAGATTATTTATATATCCGACCTATTCAAATTTATGAAAATACTATAGTCAAAGCTAAAGCCTTTAAAGAAAATTTTATTGAAAGTTCTGTTAATACTGCTGAATATCTTATCTATCATCTAATAGATTTCAATTTGCCGGATAGTATTTTTATAAATGAAAACTCTTCTCTTGCTTTAGATTTTAAATATTATATAGATGATTCGGTTGAAGTAGATGGCGATATAAATCTAAGTTATTCGATTAGTTTAATTAATGACCCTCAAAATATTCAAGTAGAAATCAACAATACCAATGTAAGGTTTATTCCAAATCAGTACTGGTTTGGAAGAGAATATCTAAGCTTTATGGTAAGTTATAATAATCCTGATATAAACAGAAGAACTAATTTAAATCATGATATTGATTCTATTAAGGTCATAGTAAATCAGATTTCACCTCAAATTATTTATTATTTCCCTGAAACAGACACAGTTAAACTTACCAACAGCAATTCTCAAAACTTTTTTATTAATGTCGCACAACAAGGACAACCGCTAAGCTATCAATGGTTTGTCAATGATGTAAATCAAAATGTTAATCAAAATTTTTTTACATATACATTTTTAAATACTCAAATGTATCAAGTGAAAGTCAGAATTGCAAATTCATTGAGCTACAACGAGAAAATTTGGTTTGTTACCTCCTATGTGAATGATATCGAACAAGTAATGCCCCTTTATGAAAATAAACTGTATCCCAATTATCCTAATCCATTCAATCCTGAAACAAATATAGAGTTTTCACTGGCAAATGATTGCTTTGTAAATATTGACATTTATAACTTAAAGGGACAATTAGTTCAATCTCTGCTTAATGAAAGCTTAGTTAAAGGAAAACATGCTCTTATTTGGCGATCAGAAAAATTACCTTCCGGTATCTATTTTATCTCTTTAAATACAAATAGTTACAGGGAAGTTAAAAAGGCTGTTATTCTTAAATAATCAGTTTATTTTTGGGCATTTCAAACAAATTGGTACACAGATGGCTCGTCTGTGCAAAGCATTATTTCTTACGCGAAGATTCTGTATAACGCTGATTACGCAGATTTCACGGATTTTTTTCATGTGAAGATTCTGTATAACGCTGATTACGCAGATTTCACGGATTTTTTTCATGTGAAG
>CAZJNG010000285.1:0-4074 GCA_964547265.1 uncultured Candidatus Cloacimonadota bacterium
CCCATAACATCACTTAATAAATCTGAAACATAAGCACCGGACAGCTCTATGTTTTCATAATCATCTGACATGGCAATAACTTTACCATTAATAGCTTCTGTAAATTCTTTTAATAATACTCCCATTTCTTACTCCACATCTTCTTTATTTTTATACAAGATTAAACAGTCCTCAATTATAGCATTACCTTGAACGATATCCTCAGCCAAGGATTTACATGAAGGAGAACCACAAGCACCACAATCAAAACCTGGTAAGATTTTTAATAACTCTTGAATCTTTTTCATTTTAAAAATTGCCTGCTTTATATCTTTATCCAACTCCATCATTGAACGAGGCTCAAGTGGCAACACATCAAAGATTCCCTCCAAATAGCAAGAATATAAACTATCAAGTTCATAATCCTCATTTTTTGAGTATTTTATAAGATTATTAATCTTACTTCTGGCTATAAAAGGATTCTCTACATTAAAATTACCACCTACACATCCGTTAATACAACTTCTGAGAACAATATAATCATATTGATCAAGTAAATGATTTTCAACTTTATGCAAGATATCAATTACATTTTCTATACCACTTACAGCTAAAGTTCTAATCTTTTCAGTACCTACATCATCTGCTTCATGACCCGATAAAGCTCTGACCAAACCTCTGGGATGAGTTTTCATTTTAATATCAAGTTCTCTAATTTTATTCATGTGATCGCCGACCTGATTATAAATATCTTTTATGGCGATTGCCCCATCTTGCATTCTTTTATAAGCTCCTTCAGGTTGATGAACAGCAGTTACTTGTGAAATACATGGCACAATTAAAAAAATCCCTATTTCTGATTCAGAAATCTTTTTTTCTCTATGAATATAATCTCTGTAATACATCGACAAAACACTCATTGGTGCTTCAATCTGAAAAAGATTAGGTAGAAGTGACGGGAATCTTAACTGTAATAGCCTTACAACAGCAGGACAATTACTTGATAATATCGGTCTCGAATTCTGATGACTGGCTATATAATGTTGCTTTATTCTGGTCATCATCTCTGAGACTGCAGATTCTTCTATTACTTCATCAAATCCAACTTCATAGAGTGCTTTTAAGGCAGTTTCATACTCAACATCTTCAGAAAACTGCCCGGCATAAGAAGCCGAAACAATTGCCACTTTATACCTAAAAGATTGAATTATTGAAAGGGGGTCAGATACTGCTTCTATAGCATTAAAAGGGCATACACTTATGCATTTCCCACAATCAATACATCTTGTCTCATCTAAAAAAACTTTCCCGTTGCGAACTCTTAATGCTTCAGTAGGGCAACACTTAACACACTTAGTGCATCCCTTACATCTTTCTTTTACTATCTGTATTGCATGAAAATATTTCTTATCTTCCATTGTATTTCTTCACTGTTCTGTTAATAAAAAATTATTATTTCTAATTCGGTATGATCTTCATATTCTGAAGTAATTTTCATATAATCACTATTTTTCTTAATATTAGGTAAACCTAAACCTGCACCAAAGCCCATTTCTCTTACTAAATCATCTGCAGTCGAAAAACCTGGTTGTAAAGCTTTTTCTAAATCCTTAATTCCTTTGCCGATATCAATGAAAAATATTTGTACCAAATCAGGAAATATATTGCAAATAATCTTTCCGCCTTCTGAATGTGCGGTTATATTTATCTCTGCTTCATAAGAGGCAACAGCTACTCTCCTTAATACTTCAGGCGAAACACCTAATTTCTTTAAAAAAAGCTTTATATCTGATGAGGCTTTACCTGAGTTTACAAAATCTTTTTTGCTTACTTCATAATCTATTGACATTTCCGGCTCAGGCGGATTACTTAAAAATTGCTTAATATCTTGTTCTTTTTCCGGTTTAATTGATTCATAAACTGCCATACTTAGATTTTACAACTCCTCAACCCGCTATTGTAAAGTACTCCTGCTGATTTATAAAGTGTAAATTTTGTAGAAATCAGAGGTAAATCTCTCTCGTTTGCCATCTCAATTAAATCGTCTGAAGGTATTTTACCTCTTACAAAGACTATACCCATAAGATCAATCATATCAGACAATCTTATCACTTGAGGATTAGTTAAGCCTGTTAATAATAAGGTTGCTTCTTTTGTACACATTAAAATATCACTTATTAAATCCGAACCAAAGGCACATGATATCTCTCTGTCTAAATGCTCTTCATTCGTAAGTAAGTCTGCTTCTAACATTTCAACAATTTCTTTTAATTTCATTTTACCCTCACCTATAGTAAATTAGTTTATAATTTTATTAATAATTAGAGGCTAAAAAAAGTCAAGCTAAAATTTCTATTTTTTTAATTAATTAGCCAAGCCTGATCTTAAGCAGTTAAAATTAATCTTTATTTGTTATATTTTAACCCAACTCATCATCATTGTTTATCTTCTACAAAACATTTATCTTATTTTCCTCTATTAAATTAACTAATTATGTAAATTTCATGACACGCGAGTGTGCCAAATTCATGCTTTTTAGTGTCACTGTTTATATCTCTTTCTTAAAAGAATCCTAGTGAGACTCAAGAATCTATGCTAATTGATTGTTTTTACAAATAATCCTGCTTGCAACTATAAATATAATTTATAGTTAATCAATACACTGCAAATCAATAAGCCATATTTCTTACTGAATAAAAAGCAACCTTTTCACAGTCTCAAAGAATAGAGTTTAACCTTCGACCAACAGAATACAATTCTGTTGCTCTATCAACTGAGCTACTTTAACTCTCAATATTATTATTTACTTATAAGTATTTTATACCTTTTGTTGAAAAAGCATTTAATGATAATGATGCAAATTCTTGATTATTATATTTCTCAATGGCAGCTGCTCCAATCATAGCGGCATTATCCATACAATAACTGAGTTTAGGAAAATAAACATCCATTTTCATTTTTTTTGCTTTTTCCTGCATACTGTTTCTTAGTGCAGAATTAGCTGAAACTCCACCGGCTACAATAATCTTCGAAATATTAAACTTTTTAGCGGCAGCAAATGTTTTCTTTGTTAAAATATCAACAATTGCGTCCTGAACTGAGGCTACAATATCTGATAAATATTTATCCAGGTAATCTTGATCTTGTTGTTGTACCCAGTTATAGACAGAAGTTTTTAAACCGCTGAAACTAAAGTTAAAATTATCTTTTTTATTTAAAGCTCGAGGAAATTTATGAAAATCAGGATTTCCTGTTTTAGCAATTCTGTCAATTACAGGTCCTCCGGGAAATCCAAGATTAAGAAGCTTTGCAACCTTATCAAAGGCCTCTCCGGCTGCATCATCAAGGGTTTGTCCAATAATATAAAAATCTGTTGTTGTATTAAACGAAACAAGTTCTGTATGCCCACCGGAAACAACCAATGCTAACCAAGGCGGATTAAGTTCGGGATGTTCAATCTTGTTTGCCATAACATGACCTAGCATGTGATTAACAGAAATCAAGGGTATATCTAAAGACCAAGCCAATGATTTTGCATAAGATACACCTACCAATAAAGAACCTATAAGTCCCGGATTTACAGAAACAGCTATTGCTGAAATATCTTTTAAATTGAGATTAGCTTTTTTTAGAGCTGCTTCAAGACAATGTGTTATATTTTTTAAATGCAAACGAGAAGCTAGTTCAGGAACAACTCCTCCAAAGGCTTCATGGTCAGGCTGAGAGGACATAATATTGACTAAAACATTATAATTTGTATCAATAACAGCCACTGAAGTATCATCACAAGAGGTTTCAAAAGCTAAAATGTATTCTGCCATAATTTATTATTTCTCCATATTTTCCATAATTTATTGATTTTTCAACTTAATAATTACTTTTTGAGGGGTAAAATCGATAATTCTAAAAGATGGTGGAATTTTAAAATAAACATCTGCCTCATCATTATCTTTATAATTATTATCTTGAATATAAGCATTTATATCTCCGGAACTTATATTGTTTAATGAATCTACTTTACCTTCTATCTGTATAGAAACTCTTTGAGGGAAGATACTATATATATCTTCATTATGATATATTGGGATAAATGAA
>CAZJNG010000286.1:0-487 GCA_964547265.1 uncultured Candidatus Cloacimonadota bacterium
CAGAATGAAATCAGGAAAATACACTTCCACTAAAAAAATGATTCTTATGAAATAATTCATAATACAAATAATTGTGGGACAGAATTTATTCTGTCCCATTATTTCATTTTAGAATAGACATAGGTAGTATAATAAACAAACAAGAGACCTCCAAGAGGGAAAAAGCATCTTGGAGGTCTCTTGTTTGTTGTTTGAAAATGACTTTTCGCAGTTAAAAACAGCAATTTTTAACTGCGGAAAGTCAGATGGAATATTCTCAAGTATCTTGAATCAAAGTATTTTTTTAAGTATTTAGAATCTGTTAATAGCTCTAGGTTTAGAACAGTTATCAAAAATAGTAAAAGGTGGCGATAAATCACCACCTTGATTACTCCGGCTTAACTGCTTCCCAGGAGTATAATTATTGTATACATAATATTTTACAATACAATGTAATAACGACTTAAAAAGAAAAAAAATGATAAAAAATTAGATTATACTCGTCAAC
>CAZJNG010000286.1:497-4063 GCA_964547265.1 uncultured Candidatus Cloacimonadota bacterium
TTTAAAGGTTTTTTAAAATAGTCATCAAAGCCGGCATCCCTGCAAGTAGTAAGTTCAAAAACTGAAGTATAACCTGTAATTGCATAGATAATTGCTACAGGATTGAGTCTTTTAAGAATCTTACACAGTTCCATACCATTCATGCCAGGTAACATTAGGTCGAGGTAGAATATATGAAAGGTGTCAGTTTTTAGTATTTCCAGTACTTCTTCAGCATTTTTTGCTTCAGTTACCTCAAATCCTTTTCTCTCCAGTATCTTTCTGACAAGTGTTCTTATCATATCTTCATCATCTAGAACTAAAACTCTATTCAGTTTCATTTATCCTCCATATTAAATATTTATAATATTATATAATGTAATATTGTCAAGCAGTTTTTTGGAATAAACTATTTTATTTTTGAGATGCTAAACATTAAAATTATAGAAAAGTTAAAGTGTTTTAAATAACATAGACAGACAGAATTAGATTGCATATATTTTCACAAGGTTTTTATCAATCTATAAAATTGAAAAGTGAGATTTTTAAAATTCATAAAATAATTTTTTCAGAACATAATAAAAATAAATATTAAATGTGAATATACTTGTTGATGGATGTAGTTTATAAAATTTAATTTAAAATTGTAACTTTAAAATGTATTCAGTGACTGACTAAACTTAAGTCAATCACTGAACTAAAAGTAATCAAACCTGTAAGTTTCGCTTAAAACTTTAACAATACTAGACCCACTTTTCCTGAAACAGTATAATTTTTACCATTAAAACGGAAGTAATCTAAGTTATAACCATTATATATATTGTTTAAACCATATCTCATTTTCCCTCCAATAGTAACTGTATCAAAGAATACTAAGTCTAAGCCTAATTGATATCCATAATCGTAATCATTAATGTATTCTGAAAGCTCGATATCAATATGTGAATAAGTAGCGTAAAAAAATTCTCTCTGAGAATCAATCAAATATGAAAAATAAAGACCGAAATAAGGTTGTAGTTTAAATAAAAATAAGTTATATTCAGGTTTGAAATTAAGAGAACCATCAATATAAGTAAAACTATCATCATACATCAAGATCGTTTCGCTCGAATTCCAAATTTTTAAACCATACTGATGATAACAAATATCTAATTGAACTAATGATCGCTTACTATTGTAAAATTGAAACATCAAACCACCTGAAAATGTGTTTTTTTCATTTTTTGTTGTCATATCAGAATCTTGATCAAAAGAAATATTTGAGAGATTTAAAGCTCCTGTGAACCCAATTCTAAATTTTTTATAATCAATATCTTGATTTTTAAACTCTCTTTTGTCTTCCTGTTTAGATATTTGTTTTTTTAAGGGTATTAGAGTAAAGTCTGTTCTTTCAAGTTCTAATCTTGCCGTTGATGTTTTACCATCCTCAATGGTAACATGATAAACTTTATTAGCATAACCATCAGCAGAAGCTCTCAAATAATAATTACCTACAATCAGATTTGGTATTCTATGCGAACTTTCATAGATATTTAATAATTTATTTTCTGAATAAAGTTCAAAGGAAATATCTAATGGGAGAGTTTCAACAAGTAAAGTGCCTTGTTTTTGTCTTAGTTCATATTCTTTTTGGATAATATCCCCGATTCTTACATGGACGGTTTCTGTAACAGTTTCATATTTATCAGCAATTATCTTAAATTCATATCTTCCCGGTAATAAATCGAATGGTGCTTTATGATTCATTTCTTCATCATTGATAAATAAGATTGCATTTTCAGGTTTGATTTGAACAGTTAAAGTGCCTCTGTCTTTTTTTAATGTCCAGGTAAAACTATTTGTTGTGTCGGCTTTTACGATTATTTTTTCATTAACTGAAGCAAACTGTGACTTTACAATACTAATATTATATTCACCGGGACTAATAAAAAATGATCTGTTTGTTAGACCCTTGTCTCCATCAAGGAAAATTCTGGCTCCATCCGGGATAGTAGTTATTCTTACCATGACAGGTTGTATTTCTACAAGTTTATCGCTAATGAAATTTACTTCAGTAGCTGAAATTACTAAGACTCTTTCAACAGTACGATATCCCGCTTTTTCTATTTTTAAATTATAATTTCCAACTGCAAGACTAATAGAAGATCTTTCTGATAAATCAATCAGGTCGCCATCGATATAGATTTTTGAATCAGGCGGATCTATATTAATTCCTACAGGAACAGTATATTCATAAGATTTATCACCTGTTAAACTTATTCTGTAAACTTCTCCACTCCTAAGATTTGAAATGCCAAAATCTCTTAAAACGATTTCTAAAGGTAAATGATCTAAAGAATGAATAGAGATAAGTCTTTCTCCTGGTGATAGAAAAAGCCAATATTCTCCGGGTTTGGGATTTTCACGCTTAACTATCTGCAAATTAGCTTGAAAATCTAATTCTGACTTTAAATCAGTTTGAATAATTAAACAGGCTGCTCGCTCTCTGTTAACCGTTACATATTCAGCAGGAACTATTACAGATTCTAATCTTTCTGCTTGTCCTGATATCCACATATTACTTGTTTGTGCATAAATAATAGAAATAACAAGTAACATACATAATACAAATACTTTTTTCATGATCCTCTCCTTAACCTAATCTCTATGTATTATTTTTTGTCTTAATATTTTGAAATCAGACATCTCAATCATGGAATCTCTTGACCATTCTCCGGGTTGCCAACTTCTTACATAAATTAGTGGATCTTTTTCTAAAAAATCAACTAATAAAAATAAATACCCTTCATCTGAGTAACTGCTTGATGAATACTCTTGACGCATACTTATGCCATAAACATCAATATCAACATCTTTTTTCATTATCTTAAACGAGCTAAAGCCTAAATGAATGTCTCTTTGTAAGTTAAATATCTGTTTTTGTCTTTGTATGTATTCATTTTTATTCATTACAATATGTTCAATTTCTTTAACATCTCTTTCAGGGTTATACTGTTTTTTTACATCTGATTTTTCTAAAACCCTGCCTACTATAATGACTGCTTCTTCAGCAAAAATCTTTTCTAAGGTTTCTATATCTCTATTCATATAGGCAGTACGATATTTTTCTAAAAATTTGACAATTACTTGTTTTTGTTTTTTTTCTAGCTCAGTATTCAATGAATCCTTTACATAAGCGTCATATAGTTCATCATATATAGTCATATTCACATCTACTAGTTTTCCATCTTTATCAAAATCTAAAACGAAGTATTCAACTGAAGATGTAGATATCGAAGGATAAGAACATGACACAGGTATTTTTCTAACTTCCCATCCATTCCAAGTTTCGCTAATTTCAACATTTAAATCAGTAGACATTAATTTGGGATTATTGTATTTATTCAGCTCAGACATTTTTTTGTATAAAAATTCGTCATCTTTAAATTTTTCTAATAATTTGTTTGGGTCCTTACTGTTAAAAACATCGAGAAATTTATTCATCTGATTTGTAATTTCAGGTTTAACATCACATGTGGTTAGAGAACTCATCATTATTGAATACTTCGGTTTTGTTTCGGGGGTTGTAACTATTTCGGCTTGTTTGG
>CAZJNG010000287.1:0-3352 GCA_964547265.1 uncultured Candidatus Cloacimonadota bacterium
GGACAGCGGACTCTGGATCCGTATGTAGGGGTTCAAATCCTCTCATCCCAGCCAAAAAATATTTAAAAAAAGCGACCTAAAAAGGTCGCTAATTTTTTTTACTTCTTTAAAGCTTGTTTAAGTTTACTACCTGCTTTGAACACCGGTACTTTTGATGCCGGAATCTGTATAGTTTCTCTTGTTTTAGGATTAATGCCTGTGCGAGCTTTTCTTTCGGAAACCGAGAAAGTACCAAAACCTATAAACGAAAGTTTTTCACCTGCTTGTAAAGCCTCAGTAATGCCATCTAAGAAAGAATTTAAAGCAATACCGGCTTGCTTCTTTGTCATGCCTGCTTGTTCAGCAACTTTTCCAATCAAATCGTCTCTTGTCATCTTTAACCTCCAGGTTATTATTTAAATGCAAATATCACATAGCTTTGCAATATTGTCAATACTTTTTTTTAAAAAAAGCATTTTTTTTTATATTATAAATAATTTACTATATAATTTATGTTTTACCATTATTAGAGTTATTGTTATAAATGTTTGATTAATAACACTTTATTTGTTTAAACTCTTTTAGAATATATAAACAGGTTTAATAAAATTTCTATATTCTTATTGTTGTTATCATTTTTATATAGATTAGTCTAAACTAGATAAAATATAGCATTTTTAGTAAATTCCTAATATTTTCAACTTATTCTTGACAAACAATCCGTTTGAATTTTATTGAAATAAGAGGATCAAATATATTAATGAATTATAAAAGTAAAAGAATAAAGTCAAGAAAAGATTTAAACTCCCAAAATAGACAAGGGCGAAGATTTCTTCTGTTGTTATTGTTGTTTATTACATTATCTTTCTTTACTTGCAAGCTTTCTCATATCAAAGAAGAGGATATTATAAAAAGAAATGAGAAACTTTCAAAAATACCCCAAGTTCAAAATGAGATTGTTGACATAACAATACTACCTCCAAGAGAACAGTTTAAAACTTTTGCTAAAAACTTCGGAATACCTGATCAACTTGTTAAATTTACTCGAAGAGGTAATAATATTATTACACAAGTTCCGGTAGACAGAGAAAAGTATGATTTATATTATACAAATTTTACCTTATCAAAATTTTTAGAAAACTTAGATTGGCAATTTATCAGTGGTCAAGAAAATACAGCTGCTACTTTACAGACATTAATTTATTCTCCTCCTGTGGACAGTACGCATTTCAGGTTTATTATTTATTATGATAAGTCAGGAGCTTATGCACAGCAAAAACCAAAAGTAAGTATTATTATTAAAGGTTTTGGTTCTTTGAGTGATATTGAAACGGTAAGATGGCAAAACCTTAATCCAGAATTTTGTTTTTCAATTATTCCTGACCAGCCCTTTTCAACTAAAAATATGAATTCATTAAATAATTCAAATCATGAAACTCTATTGGAATTACCATTAGAACCTGCAAATTATCCGATAAGCTATCCCGGTAAGAATGCAATTTTTGTTCAATATAACGAGTCTCAAATAAATTCTAGAATAGAGTATTTTCTAAATCAATTGCCGCATACAATGGGAACTATTACATATATGGGAAGCCTTGCTGTTACGGATCAGGGAATCATGACACTCGTGTTAAATGCTTTGAAAAGAAGAAATCATTATTTTGTTGATGATTTACCTATTGCTACTTCTATTGCATACAATACAGCTCAACGCTTACTTGTTACATCTTATGAAAAGACAATAACTTATAATCCGAATATTTATGTCGATGACAAGAATAACAAAAAATTAAAGAGTGATTTTGCAAAACTAAGTAAAAATCCCATTATTGTTACTATTAGCAATCCTGATGATTTAAGCTTTGAATTTGTAAGAAAATTAGAACAAGTTATTAATGAACTTGATTATCAAATAGTCAGGGTATCAGAATTATAAAAAAGGAGACAAGATGTTTTATATGTTAAAAGCAATTATTTTGGGGATTGTTCAAGGTTTGACAGAGTTTTTGCCGATATCATCCTCAGGTCATTTAGTATTATCTAAATATTTTTTAAAGTTTGGAGAGCAGAATGATATCTCATTTGAAATCTTTGTACATCTAGGTTCATTGTTGGCAGTTTTAATTTTTTTTAGAAAAGATATTCTTAAGTTATTAAAGTCAATTATCTATTTTAAGCAAGAAGAGTATAGAGGTGACAGAAAAGTTTGTTTGTGGTTGCTAGTGGCAACAATAGTAACCGGAGTATTGGGTATTGCCTTTAAAGATGTATTTGAATCATTATTTTCTACACCAATTTTTGCTGCTTTAATGATTTCGATAACAGGTTTGATAGTTTTTTATTCAGATAAAATAAAGACAATAGATTTAAATACTAAGGATTTGACTCTAGCAAAGTCATGTTTTATCGGAATTGGTCAAGCTTTAGCAATTACTCCGGGTATTTCAAGATCAGGTTCAACTATTACAGCTTCATTATTTGCCGGCTTGAGCAGAAAGCATGCTGCTACATTTTCTTTTTTATTATCAGTACCGGCTATAATTGGTGCTAATATAACTGAAATAAAAACATTTATGTCTTTAGATGTAACTCAGTTAAACGCATATTTATTAGGATTTGCAGCTGCTTTTATTTCCGGATTTTTGGTTATAGGGTGGCTAATGAAGCTGATAATGAAAGCAAAACTACATTATTTTTCGTATTATTGTTGGATAATTTCTTTACTAAGTGTTGTATTAATATTAATAGGATTATAGATGAGAAATCAGGGTTCAAAAAAGTCTGATTCATTAAACAATAAAATTTATGCAGAGCAATTAGAGTTTAATATAGACAAAGTCTTACAGTCTAGAGTAATCGTTGTATATGGCTCGGATGCTTTTCAAAGAGACAAGTGTTTCAAATATCTAATAAAGAAACAAGGTGAACATATTAAGCAAAACATATCAGTAAATGATGGAATGAATTCTTTTTTATTTTACGGAGATGAGTATAGTAAACCGGATCGGATTGGTCAAATTATTGAAACTCTGAATATGTTTACTTTTGATTTGTCAGAACGGATAGTGTCAATAAGATATTTTGACCAACTTAGCAAAGATTGTATGGAAAAGATAGCCAATTATACAGATTCTCCTAATCCACGCACTAAATTACTGATAGTTGCTGATAAACTAGACACAAAATTGAATGCTGTAAAGAAAATTTTTAAAAATAGTTTTATAGTAGAAACTAAAGAGATTAAATATCCATCACATTTACTTGAATGGTTAAACAATTACTTACGAGAAAACAGACAGATAATAATGGATGAAAACGCCAAAAGATTTTTTATTAATACTGTTCAGCCGGATGCATATACTGCATTTAA
>CAZJNG010000287.1:3362-4054 GCA_964547265.1 uncultured Candidatus Cloacimonadota bacterium
AAAAACTTGAATTATATGTAATGCCAAAAAATACCATTACAGTTCAAGACATTAAAGAGTGTACAATCTCCTCTGTAATTTTTACTGTTTTTGATTTAATAGATGCCGTAGGATATAAAAAAAAACAATTAGCTCTTGATATTGCTGAAAAAATAATCAATAATGATGAAAGCATTATTATGATAATAAGTTTATTGACTAATTTCTTTTTTACTCTTTGGAGATTGACTACTTTGAGGAGTCAAAACATATCTGTAACCGAGCTTAAAGAAAGACACTTGAAAGAGATAAACCCTTATTTCAGGGATAAATATATTCAGTTTATTAATAATTATAATAGTATTCAAATCCAAAACGCATTTAATGAACTGTATGCCTGTGATGCAAAAGCAAAATTATCTATGGCTTCAGAATCAGTTTTGATAAGTAATTTGATTTACAAAATAATTTCTGGTAAGAAGTAGTATTAGCATTTATGAGATACATAAGTTTAAAAACATATTACTTAAGATTCTTTTTTATATTTGTTTTCTTTTGTCTTGTGTTTTTTACATTTCAATCCTATGTTTTTAAAGAAAAATTAGATACTATCCTTGAAAGACATTTTTCTGAAGTTCAGCATAATTTATTGTATTCTTTAGCAGAAGACATTGAATCAAGTCTTGTATATTTACAAAAATCAATAGCTGGTA
>CAZJNG010000288.1:0-4053 GCA_964547265.1 uncultured Candidatus Cloacimonadota bacterium
GCTTCAGTTACACTATTTGATATTAAGAAATCCATAACTTTGTCAATTATAAATCCTTTACTGATACTGCCAAAATTTAATTTCATTCCTAAAGGCAGATATAGTTTGTCCTTAGAAAATGTAATTTTATTAAACCCAATTTTTTCTTGTGCTTTTTTTAAGTCTTTATTCTCCGGTATTATCTCATTTTCAAAATCCCATAAATCACTTAAAACTCCTATACTAACATCATAAAGCCTATCTGAATCATAGTACAGTTTTTCGGAAACAAGTAATAGTTGATAGAAGTCTTCATCAATTAGATGGTTTTCAAGATTACTATTATTGATTTGATATAAAGTACTTTGCTCGTCATAGTACGAAAATTTTTGTTCATATTCTCGTATTAAGTCAAAAGCTTTAACTAATAAACCGGAAGTATTATTAGTCTTGGAAACCAAATAGATTTCTACTTGTGTGTCCATAAGAATCTGAGTTTGGGATGCGTTGTATGTTCTGTTATTATATCTATAATAACTAAAACCTAAGAGCAGCAAAATAATAATTACATTTATCAATTCTTTTCTTTTCATAATTACCTCAAAAATAAGATTAACTCCAATAATATACTCTTTCGTTTTTTGTCAATTACTATCATAAAAACTTAAGATAAGCGAGAACTATAAATCTATATACAGTTTAAAAACTTACAGAAAGTTGTATTTTATCTTCCTCAAATTTTACCTTAATCTCATTCTTTTTAATATTATAGTTAAACAAATGAGCATCAACAAAAGCATCAATGCCGGACAAAAAGACACTTGCTCCTAACCAGAAAATATAAGATTGTCTTTTTTCATAATAGTCTTCGTATCTTTTTTGTAAGGAAAAATTAACTTCGTCAAGTTCATGAACTTTTTTTCTAAATTCTTTTGTTCTTTTGTTATAATGAACCACTGCTTTTACCAGACTAGCTTGAGCAACAATAAACACACTTCCTTTTAGATATTTTTCGTTATAAAACTGTCCTGTTCCCGGAATGAAAACTGACATTGTACCGGCTAAAGTCGGGTTTTTGGGGAAATCAAAATCAATCTTTTTCACTTCATCTATTTCCTCACAATGAAGTAAATTAGCCAATAAAGAAGCAGACAGTATCAATAACATAAGTAAAACAGCTTTATTCTTCACAGAGAATCCTTTCGCGTACAGACAACAAAAATAATGGAATCATAATCTCATGATGACCAACAAAATAATACCCTTTACCTGATGTCCTGACCGGTCTATAAGATATATTAGTTCCGGGTCTGTAATGTTGATTCATGTCAAATACTGCAGTAGTAAAGTTTCTTACCTCAAAACCTTTATTTCTACATACAGTCAAAGACTTTAGAAAGACTTCGGGAATTATTACAGCAGAGCCGAAACTGACAAAGACACCGCCCTCTCCAAGTTCTGACACAAGATTTGTAAAAATCCTAAAATCTCTTAGTGAACTATCGCCAATAGCAGCACCATCTGCAGTTTCATGCTGATGAACTATATCAGTACCAACGGCAACATGAACTGTTACAGGAATATTTAATTCATAAGCATTTCTAAGCAACGATAGATTTGGATTAAGTATATCATTTTCATATAAATACTTACCCACTGCCTCACCATAACCTAAACCTTTCTTTGAACCTTGACTGACAATTTTATTTATTACATCACATGTATCTGATGCCATGCCAAAAGAACCATCCTCCAAAGCTTGTGCTACATCTTCAGAGGTTTGTCCAAAACACGAAATTTCAAAATCATGTATTACAACAGAACCATTGCAACAAATACCTTTGATTAATCCAAGCTTCATCATGTCGATTAAAAGAGGAGACATTCCTGTTTTAATAACATGCCCTCCTATACCTATGATTAAAGGTTTTTTGTCTTGATAAGCATTAACTGTTCTCTCAATCAATTCTTTTAAATCTTTACCTTTTAATATATTAGGTATGCAATCAATAAAACCCGATAAACTGACATTGGAGACTTTTGAAAATTCTTCAATATCAACCTTACTTTGCCTTTTACCTGCAGAATATTTTTTTAAATTGTTAAAATCAAATTCTTTGTATTTTGACATTTTTACCTTTTCCCAAAAATTCTTAAAATTATTGATAATAATATGCTAATTATTATCATTGTAGTTATCGGAAAATAAAGAGAAAAATTCTCTTTTTTTATATAAATATCACCCGGAAGTTTACCAAAATAATTCAAAACATTAGTAAACTTCAATAAAACACCTATAATTATTAAGCTTATACCGATTAGAATAATCAAAGTCCCATATTGTTTTAACATAACTTATCCCAAACCCATGCTTCTGTTTTATAAGGTTGTCCACCAATAATGTGTTCCGATTCTTTAACAATGGTTCCACCCATTTTTTGATAAAAAACCTTATCTTTATTATCTTTAAGAGCCCATAACATAAAAGCTCTTAAACGATTTATTTTAAATATTTCTACTGCTTTATTAAACAATAATTTACCTATGCCTTGTCGTTGATAATCAGGTAATATATAAAGACCGAAAATTTCAGCGTATTCTTTAAAAATAGCATCTCGAGACTGAGTTGAAAAAACAATAAAGCCTACTATCTGATTATTAAAACAGGCTACGAAAATATAAATATTCTTCACCTCTAATAACTTAGCATTATTCTTGGCACTGTTTTCATAACTAAGTTTGTCTAATAAAGAATCATCAATAATACCCTTATAAGAGTATTTCCATGTATTGACATGTATTTCAGCAACTGCAGGCATATCTTCAATTTCTGCTTTTCTAACTAAAAACATAATTAACCTTTTTTTCAAGATACCTGTCCATTTCGCTATAGATACAGCCACAATATTGCTGTCTGTACATATTGTTTTCTTTTGATAACTCTATGCCTTTTTTCCATAAGTCACGAAAGTCTTGGTAATAGAATTTTACTGAGTGTTTTTTAGCGACACTTTCAGCTATCTCTTTTATCAAATCATGTTTTTGAAATTTAGAATATAAAAGACTGGTCGTAAAATATTCAAAATTCCCTTTATTTGCAATTATTGCTGTGTAGTTTAATCTTTCATAATAACACTGATAGCATCTATTATCTTCTCTGAAAACAACTTTCTGAACAAAATCAACTAAACCATATTCATCTTTATCAATAACTTTTATCCCTTCGTTATTGATAAAATCCCTAAAAGTATCTCTTCGACGATAGTATTCTTGGATCGGATGAATATTATGATTAAACCAAAAACCGGTAACAAGAAATCTCTCCTTCAAATCATTATAAGGAGCTATAAAACAAGGAGCACAACATGCATGAACTAGTATTTTTTCCATAATGTAACAGAATATTTTGTGAGTTTTTTTAGTCAAGATATTTTCGTTATTATCTTTAAATTTAATCATCATCTATGATTTCTGATAATTAACTTGCCAAATTTTCTAATTTAAAAATAATTGCCATTAATCAAAAAGACGGAGTAATAAAATGAAAAAAAGAGTATTTAGCGGAATTAAACCTACAGGAGATTTACACTTAGGAAATTATCTCGGAGCTATCAAAAACTGGATTTCTCTGCAAAATGATTATGACTGTGTTTATAGTATTGTTGATTTACATGCTATGACGACTGAATATAAATCGGAAGATTTAAAACAAAATGTTATAAAGGCTGCATGTAATTATTTGGCTTGTGGACTTGACCCAAATAAATCTATTTTAATGGTACAATCAGCGGTGAAATACCACACAGAATTATGTTGGATTCTTAATTGTGTGACTCCGCTGAGTTGGTTAGAAAGAGTACCTACATTTAAAGAAAAAACTCAACAACAAGCAGAAAACATCAATATGGGCTTACTTGATTATGCTGTTTTAATGGCTGCCGATATAATCTTATATAAAGCAGAAGCAGTTCCTGTAGGAGAAGATCAATTGCCGCACATAGAGCTTGCCAGAGAGATTCTGAGAAGGTTTAATTCAAGGTTCGGAGAGACTTTCCCAGAAATAAATGGTATTGT
>CAZJNG010000289.1:0-4005 GCA_964547265.1 uncultured Candidatus Cloacimonadota bacterium
TGTTATAAAGCAACAAGCAAGGGTGCTTGTTGAACAATTCTACATTTTGGGACAGTCTCTATTATGTCTAGCTATTAAAACAGACCTTCAATATCGCCTTTATCATTTACATCCATTCCAAAGGCACTAGGTTTTTTAGATAAGCCGGGCATTCTCATAATTTCACCGGTAATAGGTATCACAAAACCGGCACCAGAAGCAATTTTTATCTCTCTGACAGTAACTAAAAAATCTTTTGGTCTACCAAGTAATTCAGGATTATCTGATAAAGATTTTTGCGTCTTAGCCATACAAACAGGGAGATTATCAAAGCCAAATTTCTTTATTGCTTTCAAATCTTTTTTAGCATCAGCAGTATAATCTATCGCCTGAGCACCATATATCTCTTTAGCAATTATTTCAATCTTTTCTTCTGTGCTTAATCTCCAGTCATATAACCATCTTTGCTGGCATACATGTTTATCAACTAAATCTACAACCTTTTCAGCTAATCTGATTCCACCTTTACCGCCTTGTCCCCAAAAATCGACTATACAAGCATCAAAACCTTTTGATTCAACAAAATCTTTAACGATCTGTAACTCTTCATCAGTATCACTTACAAATTTGTTGATTGCAACAATTGATTTCATTCCAAATTTTTGAATATTCTCCAGATGCTTTTCTAAATTTGAAAGCCCTTCTTTTACTGCTTGGACATTTTCTTCAGTTAAACTTTTAACTTTTACTCCGCCATGCATTTTAATTGCTCTTATTGTTGCTACCAAAACAACTGCAGATGTACAAAACTGCCCATACCTACATACAATATCAAAGAACTTTTCAGCACCTAAATCAAAACCAAAACCGGCCTCAGTTACCACAAAATCAGATAATCGTAAGGCAGTTTTGGTAGCTAAAATACTATTAGCACCCTGAGCAATATTTGCAAAAGGACCACCATGAACAAAAGCAGGTGTTCCTTCGATTGTTTGAACTAGATTCGGTTTTAATGCATCTTTTAATAAGGCAGTAATCGCTCCTTCATAGCCTAAATCTTTTACTTTTACTATTTGCCCATCATAAGTAAAACCAACTGTAATATTTGCTATTCTTTCTTTTAACTCAGTGATATCGTTTGCAAGACATAAGATAGCCATTATTTCAGAAGCAGGAGTAATATCAAAGCCTTCCTCACGAGGAACTCCCTGGTTTTTCCCACCCAAACCAATAACTGTATCTCTCAGCATTCTGTCATTAACATCTAAAACTCTTTTCCATGAAATTCTTCTAGGGTCAATATTAAACCTATTATCATGATAAATCTCATTGTCAATTAAGGCAGCTAATGTATTATTGGCAGAAGTTATTGCATGAAAGTCTCCTGTAAAATGAAGATTTATGTCTTCCATAGGTAAAACCTGAGAATAACCTCCCCCGGCAGCTCCTCCCTTAATTCCAAAAACAGGACCTAAAGAAGGTTCTCTTAAAGCAACTGTTGTTTTTTTCCCAATCTGGTTTAATGCTTGTGCAAGCCCAATAGATGTGGTAGTTTTACCCTCTCCTGCAGGAGTTGGAGTAATGGCAGAAACTAAAATAAGCTGACCTGTGTCATTATCCTTTATTTTTTCTAGAGCTTTATAAGAAATCTTGGCCTTATAATTACCGTAAAGCTCAATATCATCGATGTCTAGATTTAGCTGCTTTGCAATTTCAACTATTGATTTTAATTCTACCCCTTTTGCAATTTCCAAATCTGAAGCCATAGATTACTCCTTTACTAGTGATTGTTTATACTCTGTTAACTTTAAAACATGACTAATCTCTTCATCGATAATTTTCTTTAATACTTCAGTCGTATCAACATTCAAAACCTTGTCTTTTATTGTGTGAAAATACAAGATAGTGTCTTTTTCAAACTTTACGGCATAATCAAAGATTTCAAGCTCTGAGACTGCTTCAGAAGCTAATTTCACAGCAGATTCTACATCATTAAAAAGTCTTGAATCAGTGATAGTCTTAATATAATCTGAAATTAATCCCCAATCTCCACTTTCATCAAGTTGCATATTATCCATTTCATCTCGAAGCGATAAAAAATACTTTTCATGCCTAACTTCTTCATTCCTTAAAATTGTGAGTAAATTTTTGCCGGTATCTGAAAGTTCTTTCTTCTTTAATGCTTCATTGTAAAAAGCATAACCACTTTTTTCAATCTGTACCGCCATTTCAATAATTTCATTTTTAGAAAATTTCATAACAACTCCTTTAACTTGTTTAGTTCATTTATATATCTAAATAATAACTTGATTTATGTATAAGTCAAGAAAAAATATAAAAAAAAGGCAGACTCTTCTCAAGTCTGCCTTAAAAAATTCTCGAAAATTATAATGATAAAGCTTCTACAGGGCATGTTCCAACACATGCACCGCAATCTACACATGCTGCATCGTCAACTTTTACCTTGTCTCCGTCCATTACAAGAGCATTAACAGGGCAACTGTCAACACATGCACCACAACCAACACATTTTTCTACATCAACTACTACTGCCATAATTTCCTCCGTATATGTTTTTTAAGACATTAAAAAATTCTAAGAAATTTGTCAAACAATTTTTTCTTAATTTTTAAAAAAAACAAATAGTCGTATTTTTCAAGAAATATTCACATTCACATCAACAAATTTAATATTTTATAACAAATCCCAACAGATAGAATGTAAAAAATTTCTTATCAAAACATAATTTACACTTACGCAAAAATTGTAAACCTAATTAACAATCAAATATTTTATAAATTATCAATCAACTCCATAAACAACTATATGTAAACCAAGTACACAAATTCTATCTATAAAACATAAAAAATTTGATTGATTCATTATTGACTATTTAGATATTCTACTATCTATCAGTAATTTAACTATTTGAAAAAAAGGAAAAAAACAGTTGACAAAAAACCATACAAAACATAAAATCATCTTATAAAAATAAACTACACTAGTGTAGTAATAGAGTGCAGTGTAATACTGACTTAAATATGTAAAAGGAAGGTGTTTTATGAAAAAACTTAGTTTTCTTTTGATCCTACTAAGTATTGTAGGAATCTTGTTAGGACAAATTGTCCTTAATGAAGACTTTTCAACAGGAATTCCTGAAGGATGGACAATTGAAGTATTAGGGGATCCTGGTTTAGGCTGGGAATGGAACAGCAATGGTTATATCGAAGCTGATAGTGATGCCGCAGGAAGTGGTGCGATTCATTTATGGTCAACCATCACAACCTCTGCAATTGATTGTAGTGGTTTATCAAATATGATTCTTGAATTAAACCATTATTATCGTCACTTAGGTAGTAGTTATGGTAAAATTTTGATTTCAACAAATAATCAAGATTGGACATTAGTTCAGGAATATAATGCTACATACGGAACAACAGAGTATCCGTTAGAAACTATTTATATCTCTGAATATGCTGATGGAGAATCTACAGTTTATCTCAGATTTGAGTATGACGATGCCGGCGGATGGAACTGGTATTGGAGAATCGCAAACATGATGATTTATTCTCCTGCACCTGAGCCAATGCCTGCAGTTTTAGTTGCTCCTGCAAACAATGCAAATGATGTATTACACAACCAAAATTTAATGTGGCAAGCAGGTGGAGGTGCTATACCTACAGGATACAAAATGTATTTTGGAACAACAGCTAATCCTGGATTTGTTGCTGATTTAGGAAATGTAACTACATGGACACCGGTACCTGTTTTAGTATATTCAACTACTTATTACTGGAAAGTTGTTCCTTATAACGCTGAAGGAGATGCTCAAGATTGTCCTGTTTGGACATTTACAACCAGAGATGATCCTACTCAACCAATGCCTTTCTTTGAAGATTTTGAAGGTGTTACTACAGGTTTACCTTTAGACTGGACAGGCAATATGAATGTTATGGCAAATCATGGTACCGATGGTAGCAATGGTGTGTCAAAAAACATTTGGTCTGCAGCTCCTGCAGGAAATGT
>CAZJNG010000290.1:0-3984 GCA_964547265.1 uncultured Candidatus Cloacimonadota bacterium
TGATCATTTGAGGCATTTGCACCTGCTTGTTCTTTATAAACAACATGAATTTCAAAGCCTAAAGATTTCTTCCAGTTAATGTAACTAGTGATTGCAGCATGATTTGCTAAAGCTTGATGAGATACGATAATCATTGACGATCTTTTATAATTGAGTCCGCTTAAATAACTTCCATCATAATTAGCTGCCAAAGCTCTATAAGAATGGACAAATGCCTCTGAAACAGTCTCAGGCATTTCAATTGAACCTTGTCCTGTCAATGTAAAATCGGCTTGTTTTATGATATTGATTTCATTATCATTCTTTGTAACTAAATCGACAAAAACGGTGAAACCTCTCATCTCTTTAAAGGTAAATTCGTTATTAACGAAAACCATGTCGTTTACAAGGTTATTTGATGATCTCAACAATTCTCCATTTAAATTGTATGTTTCAATCATCATACTATTAACTGTTATATCAGCTGTCTGAGCCGGCAAAATAAATGTTTTTGACAATGCAGGTAAGCTTGTATCAGACAACATTTTCTGAATATCAGGTAAATTTTTACTATCGAGAGAAAAACTATAATTTACTGACTTGGCAAGTGTTTCTACTGATTCAGTAAGACTCTGATTTATAATTGCCTGCGAACTTATCTCATCAGATAAATAGTCTTCATAACTCATATCAAAACCATTATTTGCACTAATAAATGAAAATATCAGACTCAAACTGATTATTACTATTAGTTTTTTCATAACTACTCCTTTACTTTAAAAGCAATGCTTTTTTTGTTAAATTATTCTCATTATTTTTTATATTTATAAAATATATGCCTGAGCTAAGATTATCAGATTTAAAATTGTAAATTATAAAATCACCTGTTGCAGGTTGAAATTCTTCTGACTTAACTAATTGTCCTTTAACATTATAAATATTAAGACTTGTTTTTTGTTTATCCATTCCTTTGATTGAAAACTTTATATTTGTCATTGGATTGAAAGGATTTGGATAAATATCCAGCTTATTCTTTACAATTTCCGGGATAACTTCATCATATTCAGAAGTTGTATAAATACCAACTTTAAATCTTATATTATCAATTCTCCAACCGGGATCGGTAAATTTGGCATGATTTGGATTGGCTTCTATTCCGTCCTTTAAACGAAAACTGATATAAAAGTCTCTGTCTAGAAACTCTGTCACATCCAATGTAATTCTTTCCCATGAATCATATTTACCTGCACGAGACCATACTTTCACCGGCTCAGAACTAGGTTCAATCAACTCAACAGAGATATAGTCATTATCCCATTCGGTATGACTAAAGCTATCAAATTCAAGATAAGCTTGCCTACCAACAAAAGAACTTAAACTCAAAGGGAAGATTGTAGAAACTGAAATGTCTGCGTCTGAATTATAAAAATTTAACCAACTCCAACTATCGGCTAAAACACCGCTGTTCTGGAGTGAGTCATAAACGACCGTCCACGGGCCGTTAAAAATCCAGTTGCAACACGCACCATCAACTGTTTCGTCTAATAAGATCATTGTTTGAGTTAATTCACAATGTAAACTTAATCCCATTTCAGTCAGGATTATCTGTTGCTTGAAAGGCATTAAAAAAGTCTCATCAGGAATAATTGTTATCTCGTGAATACCCTGATAATATTCTATACTAAATGTCGAATTAAAATATAAGGTATCCGGTTTAGTATTATCAATTATAATTTTGCCTGACACAGGCATACCTTCTATACTTACAGAACCACTAAACGATGCTGTGCTTAATGCATTTACACTTAAGTCAAGAACATTTACAGAGTTTTCACTAATTACAACATCAGTCATTGAAACAGTTTTAAAACCATTCTTGAATAACCTTAAAGTATATGTGCCGGGATTTAAAAATCTCACTATTTTTCCGTCAATTCCTGTTTTATGATTATGATATGCATCTGACCATGATTCTGTAATCTGATAATATACAGATTCAGGTTCCTGAGTTTCGGCATTGATGACAGTTAAATCAAGCCTTCCTACATTTGCATTGAAACTTTCTTGAGAAGTATTGATTGTAAATGAATTAAATGCCTGAATATAATTATCAAGCTCACTATCAACTAAACTTATCTCAGGTATTTGCTGAAAATCACTGTTAGACAACATAAACGAAGATATTGACCTGTTTACAAATAACCAATCTTGAATATTTCCATTTCGTTCATCTTGTCCATAAGTCTGCCAATCATTACTTAAAGAACCGGCAATATTGTTTGCTACAGGTAATAAATTATCATAATCGGCAGATTCTCTCAAACCTAACCAATTATATGGAAAAATCAGCTTTTTACTCTCTGAAACATTATTGAATATCAACGCAGAATGTATTGAATATTCTTCAAGAAAGGATAATAATGACTGTGTTTCACTTTCTGAATATGCACTGTTTCCACGATAATTTAAACTACCTTGCTGATTGTCATTATAATCATTACCATGAACCCAATTACAATCATAATTATAATATAAATCCACCCCATCATATAAAGGGTCAAATTGACTATTTTGATTTATATCTCGTAAATTATTCTGAAATTCAGGTAATGAGTGTTCAATTACAGCATCAAGTCCGTCAGGATTAAGTGTAATAATGAAATAAAAATTTACATTCTCAAGCCAGGAAACATAAGGCTCATCAAGCTTCATATCTAATAAATTTTCAAGTAGTCTCATATTTAAATAAATATTGCTTAAATCATTAGCCCTGATTCCGCTTAGAAACAACAAATTTCTTGATCCGACTGTATTGTTGCCAATCTTTACTGCCTTAAGTATTTGCTGATTTTGTTGAGAAAATCCAAAATCAATTATTGACATTATGTCCTGATTTTGTAATTCTAAATTATCTATGTATTCATTTATTTCTTCATAATTCAAATATCCGTCAGGAATATTTCTCTTATTATTAGAAAAATTTATATCTTGTGCTGTAAGCATAATACTGACAAATAATGTCAGTATAGTTAAATACTTACGCATTTTTCCTCCTGGAGAAACTCTCCATAATATATTGATTAATCAGCACTAATCTGATTATTTAATTCCACTCCTATATACTTTTATAAAGAACTATCCTTTATTGTAAGCAAGATTCTTTCCAAAACGACTTTTTCTGATTCAAGCAATAAAAAAACAAGTCAATTCGGAATCAGTACAACTCATCCTGACAATTATTACAATTAAATTTAATCTATCCAATTATGTGTAAGAAAGTTTTTAAGATGATTCTTGATTGCGTTCAGAAGGACATGACCTGACGAGTCACCCGTTTTGAGTGGGTTTAAACATTTCAATTTAGTCTTATTAAGCTAAGGTATCATCAATCATGCTTATGTCTCACAAAAAGACTTTTCCTCATCCTGGATATTAGAGCTACAATAATGCTGTTAATTACTTTAAACAGAATGTTTTAAAGTAAATTAAACTCAAGGCTTATACAAGGGACCTCCAAGATGCTTTTTCCCTCTTGGATGTCCCTTGTTTGTTAGTCGTAAAAACCTATTAGCAATATAAATGTATATGACTAATTTACAATACTTTAGTATTATAGGTTTTGTACAAAAACAAAGCTTACAAAAACAGTTCATAAAAGTACCTGAAAATAATATTTTTTAGAGATTACTTCACTGGGAGTTTTTACTGTGTAAAGAACATTTAAACAAATAAGCCTCAGAGAGGCGATAATATCACAATAAAAATTAAGCTCTATATGAGCGACATTGTTTGCTTAAAAATATATTAAGCTTGATTTTAATACTGCTTACTATATCGCTCTTACAGAGCTTATATTATATTTTTACATTTTCTCCGTGCTTTCAAGAATGTACAATGTTCGTGATTGTAAACAAGATTTAGAAGAAATTTTGTCATTCTGAGCTTGCGAAGAATCTCCTTGATTTCTTTAAAATACTACAATTAAATAAGATGAGATTCTTCACT
>CAZJNG010000291.1:0-3935 GCA_964547265.1 uncultured Candidatus Cloacimonadota bacterium
TTACAAAGTCTTTTATTAATTGTATGCCCTGACGAGCCGTCAGGGTTCCATTTTTTGGCAATATGCAAGTTTTACTCATCTAAGCTGACGGCTGTGGTGAGCTTTTTAGTACCAAGTGTGATAGTCTTTTTGTCCTCTATTTTCTTCTCGTTATGCGTTTAGAGAATCAAGTCCATAAAAAAGGGGGCATTCTTTGATAATTCCGGAAGACTAATTTTTACACAAGTGCTTGTTTAATATAGTTTTTAAATCATCAACTCTAACAGGTTTCGGCATAAAATCATCAACTCCGGCTTTAAAACAACTATCAATCTCAGATGAGAGAACTCCGGCTGATAAGGCAATTATGATGGTATGTTGTTTAGTAGCCAGTTCAAGCTCCCTTATGTATTCTGTTGTTTTAAGTCCATCTAATTCAGGCATTTGGATATCCATAAAGATCAAATCAATATTTTCATTTTTAAAAATTTCAATTGCTTCATTACCGTTATACGCTTTAAGTATTGTTGCATGTGGTAATATTTTTTTAATATATGCAATGGTTAAACGCATATTTATCTCGACATCTTCAGCAATTAATATTGTTGCTTTTGGTTCTAATGTTTCATCAGTTAAACATTTACAATATTCTTGTTGGTTTTTTACAAGTATCTGAGGTTCGTTTTCATAATTAACTGTCAGGCTGAAAAAGAATTTACTACCTTTACCCGGTTCGCTGGTATAATCAATTCTACCTCCCATTTTTTCAACAAGAAGATTGGATATTACCAAGCCAAGACCTGTTCCTCCATATTTTCTGGTAATTGAGGTATCAGCTTGTGAAAAGGCTTTAAATAGTTTGTAGGAATTTTCTTTTGATATACCAATGCCGGTATCTTTTATTGAAAAAGTATATTTACCTTTGCTATCAGATATTTTTTCAAAGGCTAAATCAAGTTCAACTAATCCTTTCTCTGTAAACTTTACAGCATTATTCAAGAGATTAACTAAAACCTGTTTTAAACGGATAGAATCAACAAAAACTATTTTGGGAGTATTAGCGGTTATACTTGAGCGAACTTTTAGGTCTTTTTGCTTTGCTTGAAAATAGATTATATCTAATGATTCTCTGACTATATTATAAATATCAGCTTTTTGAAGGTCTAAATCAAATTTACCTGCCTCTATTTTTGAGAAATCAAGAATGTCGTTAATAACATCAAGCAAAGCATGGGCTGAAGTATCTATGTATTTAAGATATTCTTTTTGTGTTGGATTAAGCTCTGATTCTCTTAAAAGTTCTGTAAAACCAATTACACCATTAAGGGGCGTTCTTATCTCATGACTCATATTTGCAAGAAATTCTGATTTAGCATTGTTAGCTATCTCTGCTTGCTCTTTTGCTTTGATTAAATTTTGTTCGGCTAACTTACGATCGGTGATATCCTGACCTTGAGCTACGGTTGCAATAATATTAGTTTTTTGATTGTCGAAGATATTTGCCGAGTTCCAAAGAACAGTTCTAATTTCCTTGTCTTGTCTTAATATTTCTATCTCTACAGTTTCCCATTTAGCCCCTGAACTTGTCTCCTTTATTAACTTTAAATAGTGTTGTTTTTTGTCATTAGGAAATAAAAATTCAAGGTTTTTGCCAATGACTTCACCTGCTTTATAGTTACTTAGGTTTTCAAAGGCTTTATTAAATCTGGTTATTGATAAATTATTGTCCCAAACAATAATAGGAGCATTGGCATAATTAAATAAATTTTCTAAATATTCATTTGTTTCTCTATATTTCTCTTGAATATTCTTAATCATTGTGATGTCAGTGTTGAAACCATACCAGGTTACACTTCCGTCAACTAGTTTTTCCGGAGTAGAACGCAATAATATCCATTTTAAATTTTGATTAGGTAGAGTAACTCTGAATTGACAGGCAATATAAGTTAAGTTTTTTGCTGACTCTTCAAGTGTGTCAAGAACTCTTTGACAATCATCCGGATGAATATATTTTAATGATTTATTAAAATCATTTTTTACTTCTTCCGGAGTACACCCAAAGATATTTTTAATCTCTGAGGATGCGATAGGTACGAAATAGGTTCCATTGTTTTTTTTGGTAAGTTGAAACATCATACCCGGCATATTCGTAGATAACTTATTAAATTGGTGGTCTTTTTGCTTAATTTTCTCTTCTGCAATGATTTTTTCAGTAATATCTTCAAAGACAGAGTAAACTTGATATATTTGTTCTGTGTTCGGGTGAAAAATAGGAGTTGAAATGATTGACAACCAAACATAATCTCTTTTAGACGGGACATATACTCCACGAATCAATGGACCAACTCGCTGTTTAGTTTTATGGGCTAACACTGAAGGGAAATCATCTCCGGTAATCACAGTGCCGTCTTCAAGTATGATATGCCAGTATTCATCATACATTGTCCTGCCGATTAAATAACTTGAACTAAGACACATAATCTTTTCACATGCAGGATTAACAGAAATAATTTTTCCTTCTTTATCATGATATACTACGCCTTGTGACATAGTGTCAAACAAATGACGAAGCTTTTCCTCACTATCTTTTAATTTTTGATTTTCAATCTTTTGTTTTGTTATGTCTCTAACGAGAATGCTCACTCCTATAATTTTAGCTTCTTTATCCCTGATCGGATTGTGAGAAACTTCAATATAGATTCTTTTTTTATTAGGCAAGCCGGAATATGCCGAGTCAATGAAACGCTCACCCTTTAATGCCCTGTCTATATTTGCTTTTGATTTAACTGCATCTTCTTGGTTGGTTTGATACTCATAAAGACTATGACCTAACTTGATTTCAACTCCATATAACTCCTTCATTGTTTCAAAATGATATATGTTAAATGAAATATATCTATAGTCTGTATCTAGTGAAAAGATTGCGTTAGAGTAACTATCTATAATACTGTGTAATAATGAATCTTTATCTGATATTTCTTTATTAAGTTCTTTGATTTCAGACAAATCCCTTGCCTGACCTTCGACAGTAATCTCATTATCTTTTTTCTCAACACTTAAAAGAGTGTCTTGAATCCATATATAGTTGCCATTTATAGTTTTAATTCTGTATTTTATTGTTTTTTGCTTAACACTAGAATAATTATTAATTATATGATTAATCTCTTGCTTATCGTCAGGGTGTATTGAGTCATTCCAAATGAAGGGGTTAGATTTAAGAATTTCTTCAGTATAACCTAAGACTTCCTCAACTTTTTTTGACCAAAACAAAGCACCCCTCTTAGTTGAAAATTTATAAAACATATCAGGTGAATTTTTTATTAAGTTTTCTATATCTTTGATTTTATTGTCTGATAAATGACGATACTTCATCTATACTCCTTATATTGTCAATACTATATGCTTATTAGTGATAACTATATAATAAGTAATAGTTGAAGTCAAGAACTTTTTTCAAATTTATTGGAACTCGAACGGCTCGTCTCGGCATATCATTAGAACACGAACGGCTCGTCTCGGCATATCATTGGGAACCCGAACGGCTCGTCTCGGCATATCATTGGAACCAGAACGGCTCGTTTGGGCATGTCATTGGAATCGAGACGGCTCGTCTCGGCATATCATTGGAACCAGAACGGCTCGTTCGGGCATGTCATTGGAACCCCGAACGGCTCGTCTCGGCATGTCATTGGAACCGAGACGGCTCGTCTCGGCTATCTTTTTGAACATAGTTCAACAATCTTAATTTCATGATTTATAACAACTTAAAAGTTTACGAAGTCTTTTATTAATTGTATGCCCTGACGAGCCGTCAGGGTTCCAGTTTTTGGCATTTTGGGTCAGCCTCTTATGCAAATGTCACACTCAAAAAAGTGATAATTGTCTTTCATGGCTGGGAACCGGCTTATTGCGAAGAAGAATTTTTACTTAAACCACAGAGAACACAGAAGACACAG
>CAZJNG010000292.1:0-3932 GCA_964547265.1 uncultured Candidatus Cloacimonadota bacterium
TTAGAAACTTACCTCTAGAAATCTGCGATTCTGATACTAAGATTAATATACAAAAATTAAAAATTATAAGAAATAAAGCGTGTCATCGGACTGATTACATAGTTTATCATAAAACGGTAACAAAAAGCCATGATATTTTAAATAGTATGAAGAGTAATATTCATAGTCTTAAATCTAAACAAAATTATAGTGCAGAGGAAGATACATTTATAGGTCACATAAAAAGGTTATTTAAATAAAAGAGATTTACGACACGTTAATATGATGTGTTTTAATGATGGTACTAATGAAAAATGTAAAAAACAAACGCTGTGCAGACACTGCACTTTAGTGAGGACAGTTAAGCAAACGCTTTTTATGCCAATATGGCAGGATTTTTGTTTTTATTGCTGTTATATCGTAAGCGCAGCTGATTTAGTGATTTTTCTTGATATAAACCGATTTATCTGTATGTGGAGTGCATTAAAACGCCACGGCAAAAGGCGTTCCGATTTGCCTGACTACCTCGAAGAAAAAAATGAATTCTGAGTTTATTGACTTTTTGAAATGGATTTGGACATTTAAAAAAACGGTAAGAAAAGGATACTGGATTTACACGAAAAGTATCCGGAAAAAAAGTTTTTGATCCTGAAGAGCAGAAAAGCTGTAAGAGAATTTTTAAAGACGATTATATAGGATTTTGTTGAAGAGAGGGTAAAGTGCAATGGGTATTATAAATCGCAGTCAAATAGTTGAAAAATTGAAAGAAAGATTAGAACCACTGGATTTCATATATGCAATGTGGCTTGAAGGTTCGGATGCTTCAGGTACTGTAGATGAATTTTCTGATCTTGATTTCTGGGTTGATTTTGAGGATGAGTATGAGATTACGGTTTATGAAGCAGTAGAAAATACGTTGTCCGAATTAGCTCAGATCGATTACAAGTATGTTGTGAAGCATGGTCATCCCAAGATTAGGCAGAGAATTTATCACCTTGCAGGAAGTTCAGAATATCTTATGATTGATTTCTGCTGGCAACTTCACAGCCGTGCAAAAAGAGAATGTGAATACATTAAAGGAAATTTAGTTGAAACTGCATAGGTGATTTTTTAATAAAGCAGAAGTTATCAGATTTGTTGATGGCGATCCATCCGGTTACATGGAAGCGAACAACGCACGTCTTGCTGAATGTAAATACCGTTACAGTCAACATTCGAGAGTGAAAAAATATATTCGCCGTGGACATTTGTAAATGGCAATCAAATCTTTAGAGACTTCGGCATCTAAAGTGAGGTTTTTCGGCAACAAAAGTGAGGAAAAACGGCAATGCAATTGAGCCTAAAATTACTTTAGCATAAGTTGCAGAATCCATGAAGTAAAATATTAAAATTACTTAGAAGTTTGTAAAAATGGTGAATTGATCTTCTTTCAATGCCAGCGTATAAATCCTGTTGTAAACGGCAAGTGCTTTTTCTTAAATTAAAGAATTTGATATTTTCCATAAAAACCGGCATTGAAAATACCATTCTAATCATATTTTTTGGTATACCCACGGCTCATGCCGTGGGTTATGTTTTTGATTCTATCAAAACAGAAGTTATTCCAATAAAAAATCTTTTTGAGTATTGGCGGTTTCCTGTTCACGATAGAATTCTTCCAGTTCCTCCGGTGTTTTCTTTTGAAATTCTTCAATAATTGCTTTTTCCACATGTAAAGCTGATACAAAATCCATCGGATACCCACTTTCGTCTGCTATTAGTGATGAATTGTCATAAGGGCTATTCCCTTGAGCCACCCATTTATATAATTCTTGGCGTTCACCCTTAGTAATCGCATAAGTTGATTCATATTTGTCTAACACCTGCAGAAGGTATTCTCTTTTTTCAGGTTCTACATTTTTACGAAATCTCATTTCTTTTCGGTTCCTTTCTCTAAAAATGACTGCTTGTTTTCCAATCTATACTCTTTATATTCATTCGGATTCTGTCGCAGCGATACGTTAGCTTATCTAAATCTTTGTTGAAATTACTGCATTATACAGAAATTCTGCCCATTCTCCTAAGCCTTTATTTGTGGTAATAACGTATCGGGGACAGATATCAATTTATGAGAATTTGATTCTAAATATTAAAAAAAAATAATAGGGACGGTTATCAACTAAGTGTAATATAGTGACATAATTTAACACAATACGACATGTTATGTTATTAAATTTTAACGATCTGTAGTTATATCGGTTTGGATCATTTTTCATCTTCTTATCTTTTTCATCACCTTATAAATTATCTGTCTATTTGTTGTTATAAATAAACAACAAATATTTGAGAAGCATCCCTAATATTTGAGAAGCATCCCTAATAAAATATTCTAAAATATTTGATCGGTTCTTATCCGAAACGGTGGATTCGATTTCCGTATCGTATACATATGACGGAAACGGTAATCTGCTTATCACAACGGATGATACGGGTACAACGATCCGTACCTACGACTCGTTAAACAGAGTGCTTACAAAAACAGTTTCCGATATCGGTACAATTTCCTATGAATATGATATAATAACCGATATACCAACAGGATACCATGCGGAAATGATGAGCGATTTCGCTACTCCCGCAGCTGACGAAACATTGAAAATTTATGACAAAGCGGGAAGACTGTATCAGGTTGTGAACGGTACTGAAACGACAACATATGAATATTATGCGAACGGGAACAGGCAAAGAGTAATATTACCCAATTTTGCAAAAGAAGAATATACATATTACAATAACAATTTGTTATGGACCTTGACAAATAAAGAAGCCGATGACAGTATCATGGATTCTTACACCTACACATATGACGCCGCCGGCAATCAAACCTTAAAATATGAAACGGTCAACGGTGTGATAAAGGGAACAACAACCTATACTTATGACGCCTTGAACAGGCTTGAGACGGTTACCGAATCGTCAGGCAGGATCATATCGTATACTTATGACGCCGCCGGTAACAGGAGCACCGAAACTGTAACGGAGGATGTCGACATCACGTTTATCACATATAATTACAATACTCAAAACAGATTATTAAGTACTGTTATGCAAATGAACGATATATTGACGGAAATGTACGTTTATTCATATGATAATAACGGGAACATGATCTTTAAAGCGAAAGAAACGATGAAAGAAGCCGATCCCTCGGATATCAAGTTCCACAGTTTAACGGCAGCAGGAAAAACGGAAGATGAGATAAGTGTGAATGTGGTATTTAACGACTACGATGTATTTAACCGATTGATCAGAACGACGGTTGGTGCGGATACCGTAACATATTTATATAATGCGGAAGGATTAAGGGTCGAAAAGGATGTGAACGGACAGATCACCAAGTATCTTTATGAATATGATAGAGTAATCGTTGAGTTGGACGGTACAGGTACGATAACTGCCCGAAATATATACGGTACAAATCTCTTGATGCGTACGACCGGAGGCGATTCATATTACTATTTGTATAACGGACATGGCGATGTTACCGCTCTCATTGCCACTGGCGGGAATGAACCGTCCGCCACATATTATTATGACGCTTTTGGTAATATACTTGAATCGACCGGAAATGTTAACAATCCGTATAAATATTCGGGATACATATATGATGAAGAAATTAATCTTTATTATTTGAATGCAAGATATTACGATAGTAAAATCGCCAGATTTTTAAGTGAAGATATTTACAGGGGCAGTGCAAACAACCCGTTAAGTTTAAATCTTTACACATATTGTTTCAACAATCCTATAATTTACTGGGATCCAACCGGAAATGTGGTAACGGAGTGGGATCGTCAAAACTGTACCCCGGAACAAATTGCTGAAATCGAAGCGTCAACTCAGGCTTGGTTGACCGCCAATGCAATCGGAGACGTATCGGGAATGAATGCGGCACATGCAAGAGCGGAAGCGGC
>CAZJNG010000293.1:0-3912 GCA_964547265.1 uncultured Candidatus Cloacimonadota bacterium
TTACAATTCAATAAGATGAGATTCTTCACTTCGTTCAGAATGACATGACCGGACGAGCCGTCCGGTTTCCATTCCAGTTATATTTCTACATTATTCGAGCCGTCCGGTTTCAATTCCGGGTATATTTCTACATTTTGAGACAGTCTATGTTCATAGTGACATTTGGATTAATCCTGGTAGAGTTTTAATTCAAAAGTAAAAGTACTGCCTTTTCCTGCTTCACTTTTTAAATAGACTGAGCCATTATGTAAATCAATAATCTTTTTTACAATCATCAAACCGAAGCCTGTGCTTGTTTCACCGGCAGTTGGTCTTGCAGTATATTTTCTAAATTCTTTAAACACAAGTTTAAGCTCTTCCGGTTTAAAGCCTTGTCCTGTATCCTGAATGTAAACTTGCAAATTGTTATTACAAATATTAAAACCCACTTTTATATATCCATTAGGATTTGTAAATTTAATAGCATTAGTTATTAAATTATCAACTACTTCAATGATTCTATCTTTATCAAACAAGATTGTTGTATCAATGAAGTCTCTATTTAAAATAAAATCTATTTTCTTTTTCTCTGCTAAATGATTATAATAAAACTCTCGTTCGTCAAAAAGTTCTTTAAAAGAGCCTTTTTTAAGATTTATTCTTATCTTACCAGATTCAATCGCAGAAATATCAAGCAAATCATTTACCATTTTATACATCTTTTCAGACTGACTCTTTATCAGATTTAAATTTTGTTCTAAAACACTAATGTCAGATTTATCTTTCTTTAATTGATATTCTGACAACTCACATAAACTCAATACTCCTGAAATAGGATTTTTAAGATCATGAACCACCATACCAAGAAACTCATTTAAGTTTTTATTTAAGACTTCAAGTTCATTTTTTTGCTTATTAATTTTTTCATTTGCTTGTGCCAGCTCAATATTTTTCAGTCTTGATATTTCTAATTCTTGTTCTTTTCTTTCTATTTCAAATTTAGCTTCAATACTTGCAAGTTTATTTTTAAATTCTTCATTAAATATTTCAAATTGAATATCAGAAAATAATTTTAAGAAACTGCATGCTGAATCAAACTTTTTTTCTAAAATATAAATCTCTGCAATAGCTCTGTAAATATCTCTAAGTCTGTCTTTTGCCTGTATTTTTTTTGCTAATGTTTCTGCTTTTAGTAGGTATTCTTTAGATTCTGCATAATTTTCTTTAAATTTGTAACAATCAGAAATTCCTAACAAAGCGTAAATATTACTCTTTTTTAAATCATATTTTTCTGATATATCAAGAGCAGTTTTATACTCAAAAAACGCCTTATCGACTTCTTTCATATCTAGATATAAGGCAGCAAGGTTATTATATGTTGAAGTTCTCATATTTTCAGGGATATTGTACAAGTTAATTATCTTATATGACAATAATAAATACACAAAAGCTATCATTTGATAATTGCTTTTCTCTAATGTGTCTAGAGGTTTACTATCTTCATCATATCCGTTTAGAGCCATTGTTGCATATAGATTTGCTAAATTATTTAAGCAAAGATATTGATTTTTATAATCTTTTAACTCTTTTCTTAAAGACATAGATTTTTCATAAAAATATAATGCTTTACTGAATTCTGAGAGAAGCTTATACATAGAACCAATATTGTTGGCAACATTTGCAATTAATACTTTATTACCCACCTTTTCAGCCAATTCTAAAGAACATAAATAATAGTCTAACGCTTTAGCATAATTCCCCTCTATATAGTTAAGATTCCCTATATAACGATTTAAATCAGACTTAAAAATAATAATATCATCACCAATGAAATCATCACAACTTAGCAAATCAGATAAATAATTACATTTTTCTTTACAAGCTACATAGTCGGTTTTTACCCAAAGCTTATCAATATCGTTTAAAATTTCTTTAATGCTTTCTATATCTATAATACTCATAATTTAATACCTCATAATAATAGTAAAAAATTATTATTTTGTTGTCAAGAGAAAATGAGTTTTTTTATCTTAGTAATATTAACCTTGCAGAATATCACTCTAAAAACATTTTCTGGTTTATATTGTTGAAATTAAAGGACAGAAAAAAGTAGACTTTATAAATACAAGAGACACAAGTATTAATAAATAAAGAATTAACACAATAATTGAGAACTAAATAAAACAAAGCTATGAAATGAATTTTATGATGAAATAGACACTTATTCAGAAACTTAAAAATATTTTCAGTACTAAAAGTTTGAAATATATCACTATTCTTATAGCACATGTTATCACACAATATCAAACTCTATTAAAATTAATTAATTTATAACTTTATTATTATAAATTAATAATTATAACGGAATCCATAATTACCTAAATATTGTAATTATTTTATAAAGTTATATTAAAAGCATTATTAGCTAGCTAAGTACCTGAAAAATATAAGAAAGGAACAGGGGACCTACAGGAGATGCAATTTCCTGTAGGTCCCCTGTTTCTTGCCTGTTTAGACAAATTAATTTTTAAAAAGATAAAACACTGCAAGACAATAACTTAACATCTATATCATTGCATGTTACACAATAAAATACAAAACTATCAACAAAATATGGTTTACTTATTATTTTTATTTAATATATATAATGCAAATCATTAAATTAAATTCTCAGTGATAACATTATTAGAGATAAGAAAGAAATCAAAAAATATAGTCTGGATTTAATAGTATATCATTAAGCTGATTGTAACTATTTCATAAAGGCAGATCGGACGAGCCGTCCGATTACCATTTTAGATCGGACGAGCCGTCCGATTACCAGTTTAGATCGGACGAGCCGTCCGATTACCATTTTAGATTGGACGAGCCGTCCGATTACCAGTTTAGATCGGACGAGCCGTCCGATTACCATTTTAGATCGGACGAGCCGTCCGTCAATCTATAAAGACCGGACAGGAGAGGCTCAGATTATTCAAAGAGTACTAGCAATCTATGAGTTAGTAATAAATCCGAGTAACATTTAAAACCCTCACCTATTTATTCATTATTTCAACAAATTGTATAAAATTTGATTGACAAAAGATTTAAAGTTTAGATTATTGAGATAAAGGATGAATATGGCAGTTTCAAAGATTAAGATCAATTTATTTATATATAATAAAATCTCTACTTATCAAGACAATACCGGGATTGAACTAATAAAAGCAATTCAAAACGGGAATTACAATTCTATAAAAGTCTTAAAAAATAATCAAAGAAGTTTTGTTGAATTGATTGAATATAATAACTCAAAACTTATATTAAAAATACCAAAGGAAAAAAATACAAGGAGATGGATTCGTTTTACAACATTATTTCGTTCTGGAGAAGGTAGAAGGGCTTTAGACAATATGCTTAAGCTTCAAAATTTAGGGCTACAAACAACAATACCTGTAGTACTATTTGAAAAAAGAACATGTGGCTTTCTAACCGATTCTTTCTATATTTACAAATACGGAGAAGCTGAAGCAATAAGCAAGCCTCATTTTGATAAAGTAATAGATTGTTTAAATTTCTTACATAGCAAAAATTTCCTACATCATGATGCACATCTAGATAATTTCTATATAAAAGATAATAAAGTTTTTTTAATAGATGCAAATATTAAAAAAATGAGATTTTTTAAAGGCTTTCAAACTGCAAATGAATTTGCTTATCTAGCTAAAATGAATCCTGAAATAATACCATCTATAAAAACAGATAAACAAAACTTTTATCGTAAACTGGCTGAGTTATATCAAAATTATCTGGATTCATGGCGAAAATTCAAACGCATGATAAGAAAGCAAACAAAAATAAATTAAATTAATTGCCTAATTTTGTCTTGACTCAAATTTGTATAACAGGAATCTGGAATTGAAGGAGAATAATATAAGATGCTCAGATTCAAAA
>CAZJNG010000294.1:0-3873 GCA_964547265.1 uncultured Candidatus Cloacimonadota bacterium
TATCAACGATGAACTCAAAAACGGCAGACATAAAATCCTCTGGAACGGACAAGACTAAAATAACAGATCTGTTGGTTCCGGTATTTACTTCTATAAAATGCAAACTAAGGACTATAAAAAAGTTCGCAGGATGATAATGATTAAATAAAACAATCAGGCGGGGCAACCCGCCTTTTTTGTTATCAGAAAGTGTCTCACGCGAAGCAGCGAAGTCGCGAAGAAAAGAAGTATAAATTAGTAAGTATTATTTTAAAAATCATTATTAATTTAGAAATATCATTAGATTTTTTTTATCAAGATAGATTTAAAATCATAGCCACATATTTCAGAGGCTGTCCCAAAATGCCAACAAACCATTAAAACTGGTACCGAGACGGCTCGTCTCGGCAGTTTTTATAAGTATAGGTCATGAATGTTAATTTCTTGATTTACAATACATTATAAGTTTATAATGTGTTTGTAATGACATGACCGGACGAGCCGTCCGGTTTCCATTACGATTATTTTCTACATTATGAGACAGCCTCTTCAATATGTGGAATAATGAGATATGTCCCGACTTCTCTCATCTACTCACTAAAGTGGGTAAGATTATGGGAGAGATTAATTTATCCCACAGGTTAAAACCTGTGGCTAAGAATTTAGACTGCTTCGCTAACGCTCGCAAAGACAAAAACATCGGTGTTTATCGGTGTTTCATCGGTGGCTAAGAATTTAAATTGTTTCGCGAACGCTTGTAGAGACAAATTTATCGGTGTTTCATCGGTGGCTAAGAATTTAAATTGTTTTGCTGACGCTCGTAGAGACAAATTTATCGGTGTTTTATCGGTGGCTAAGAATTTAAATTGTTTCGCAAACAGAAATCAGCTATTATATGATTTCAGATGTTATAAAACTAATATTTCTGAAAATTAAGGGAAGAAATAGAAAATCATATAAACGAAAAGTTGAAAGTAAAGACCAAAAGACCTTATTTGATTTTATTGACCAAGCTTGTAAAAAAACTCGGGGTATGCGTGATAATAATGATTTTTTAGCTTGACAAATATAGGTATGAGAATTTTTGATTATGTTATGAAAAAATATAAAAAAATCAATTCTTAAGCTTAACAATGGAGGAAGAATGAATGATTTCAGAAAGGTGTTAATATTAATGTCTTTTATTATGCTTTTAAGCAGTCAGTATTTAGCTGCTGAAAATTTTAAACTGTCCGATCCGATTCCTGTTGATGAAAATGTAATTATAGGAAGACTTGACAATGGACTAACTTATTATATTAGAAAGAATGCTTTGCCTGAAAATTTTGCTGAGTTAAGACTTGTTGTTAAAGCAGGTTCTGTTTTAGAAGATGATGATCAGGCAGGATTAGCTCATTTTACTGAACACATGGCTTTTAATGGTACTGAAAGTTTTCCTAATAACGAAATTATGGAATATTTAAATAGTGTAGGCGGAGGTTTCTCCGGTGGATTAAATGCTTTTACTTCATTTGATGAAACTGTATATATGTTATCTTCTAGAACTGATGATGCTGAACAACTAGATAAATCATTTTTAATATTAAGTGATTGGGCTGCCAGACTTACATTTGACCATGATGAAATTGATAGTGAAAGAGGTGTAATTGTAGAAGAGTGGAGAGGTCGTCGTGGTGCAAGTGACAGACTGGCTAAAAAGCAACATGAAGCCCTCTTTGCCGGCTCAAAGTATGTCGATAGAATGCCAATAGGTACTTTGGATGTTATAGAAAATTTTGAATATCAAAGAATTAAAGATTTTTATAATGATTGGTACAGATCTGATTTACAAGCTGTAGTTGCTGTTGGTGATTTTCAAGTTGAAGATATTGAAGCATTGATTAAAAAACACTTTTCTACAATTGAATCTCCTGAAAACCCCAGAGAAAAACCCTTTTATGCAATACCCGAACATCAAGATATTAAATATGCGTTTGTAACAGATAAAGAAGCTACAAATACAAGGATTTCAGTAACTTATAAGCATCCCACGAAAAGAATGGAAACCATCGCTGATCTTAGAGAAGATTTGATAACTTCTTTATTAAATGCCATGCTAAATGTAAGATTTACAGAAATTTCAAGACAAACTGATGCCCCTTTTTTATATGCAGGTGCAGCAAAGTATTCACCTATCAATCCTTTAACTATTTATACTCTTTATGCTCAGGTTGATGAAAATTCAGTGCTTCAAGGCTATGAAGCCTTGTTTACCGAAATTGAAAGAGTAAAGAAATTCGGTTTTTACGAATCTGAGTTATTAAGAGCAAAGGATATGATTTTAAGAGATTATGAAAAGGCTTATTTAGAACAGGATAAAACTAATTCGCAGAGATATGTTTGGGCTTATGTTTATAATTTCTTAAGAGATTCAATTATTACAGGTGAAAAGCAAGCCTTTGATGTTGCTATGAAATTATTACCTTCTATTAGTCTTGATGATGTGCATAATGCAATTGATTATTGGATGACGGAAAATAATAAAGTTGTTTCACTTACAGGTATTGACAAAGCCGACTTCATTTTACCTGAGATCTCTGAAGTTGAGAAAATCTTTACCCAAGTAAAGCAAGTAGAATTAAATCCTTATCAAGAAAACTTGATAGAAGAACCTCTTCTTGCTGAGATACCGGGAAGAGTTAAGGTCAGAAAACCAAGATATGACAAAAAGAATGATATTTACCAATGGAAATTAAAGAACGGAGCAACTGTTTATCTTAAAACTACAGACTTTAAAAATAATGAAATCTTGTTTACAGGTGTTAGAAAAGGTGGTTTATCGGTTGCTGATGATGACATTTTTAATTCAGCAAAGGTGGCAACAAATATTATTACCGAAAGTGGAATAGGTGCTTATGATAAAAACCTGCTTGATAGTTATTTGTCAGGCAAAGATGTCAGTTTTAGACCAGATCTCCGTTCAAAGAATGAAAGTTTGTCCGGTAGGAGTAGTATTAAAGATTTGGAGACAATGTTTCAGATGATGTGGCTATATTTCAATGAACCACGAAAAGATGAAATTATCTATGAAACATGGAAGAGAAGATATTATACTAATTTAGCAAATGTTCAGATGAGTCCGGAGTTTACCTTTAATGACAGTCTTTATAATTTGCTTTATAATTACCACCCGAGAACAAAACAACTTCATATTTCTGATTTAGAATCAATTAATCATGATGATGCCTTTAATTTTTTTAAAAGTCGTTTTAGTACAGCTGATGGTTTTGATTTTATTTTTGTTGGTAATATAGATAGTGATAGACTGCATGAATTTATTGAAATATATATTGCTAATCTTCCAAAAGGTAAAGAGGTAAAAAATATTGTTGATAGAAACATTAGATTTAATCAACAGAACTTAAGAAAGAATGTGTTTCAAGGACAAGATGAAAAGAGTTTAGTCAGGTTAATTTATACTAATGATTATAAGTATAATGTTAAAGAAAATGTAATTATGACAGCTGCAAACAGTGTATTGTTTGAGTTGCTCATTGAAAATATTAGAGAAAAAATGAGTGGTGTATATAGTATTTCTCCGTATCCATCAATTGAAAATCAACCTTATGGGCAATTAGCTCTTCATGTTTTTTTTGGTTGTGATCCAAATCGTGTTGATGAAATTCTTGAGGCGGTTGAAACAGAAATTAGAAAAATACAAAATAACGACTTTGATGAGAAATATTTAAATACTTTTAAAAATACCTACAAAAGAAGAATCGAAGCTAGTCAAAAAACTAATAATTATTGGTTGAATAAACTGGAAGCGAGCATTTTTAATAATGAAAGTTTTAAAAACCTTAATGCAGCAGAAGATTTTGTTGATAAAGTCACAGTAAAAGATGTATCAAATAT
>CAZJNG010000295.1:0-3869 GCA_964547265.1 uncultured Candidatus Cloacimonadota bacterium
TTCTCTGAAATATCTTTCTATATCAACCTGATGAACTTTAATATCTGATTCATGAGCAAATACACATTTATAGTCATCAAGCTGATCTGGTTTAAATACGGTTAAATCAAGGTGATTAATATCACTAAAGCTATTAAAAAGAGTTTTATATTCTTCTTTTTTTAAAAGTAGTCCTATCATTTATGTTCCTTTGCTTAGAGATTTATTTCTATCTCGATTCTAATAATATCTTTATCTAAATCATTATCAAAGTATTTCTCAGAGCATATATCCAAAGTTTTTCGATTATTACTAATCTTTATAGAGCCGTATTTGATTAATTCTTTAAAATGTTTAAATGTCTTTCCGTTTTGAAATCTATCAAAATCAAATCCATTATCCGAATAAGAAAAGATAAAACTGACACTTTCAGATTTATCATTTAAGCAATAATTAAACATATTACCGGTAAATTGCTGATGAGAATGCCTGACAATGTTTGAGATTATCATATTAAAAATATTCTTGAAATCTTCTGTTTCTGCATATTTATTATTAAACGCTGCTTTTAAAGTATCATACTCACCATCACTCAAATCTTGAAAAAGCTCCAGTTCTAAAATACTCTCCAGCCTGAACTTATCCTTAAAATCATCATTTTCAATCTTTTCATCAAAATAATCTCTAAAGAGTTTTTGCGATGTTGAAGATAAAAAACTGTAAAAGGACATCTTTTTTATTTTATCAAAATCTGTCTCACTTTTTAGTTTACCATGAGTTAAAGAGTGTAAAATACCTGAGTTAAAAAAACTGCTTAAGACTATCGAAAACTTAGTTGCTTTAGCATTAACAAACTCAATAAAAGAAGCATCCGAACTCTTTTTAAAGAACAATCCTTTGCCGATTTTCATGCTTTCTCTGACACCATTATACTTGTTTTTTTTAAGTTTCTGTAATCTGGTTTCAAACTTTACACAGTCCTCATCATTACCTGAAAAGAAACAAATCATCTGCTTTATCTCATTATCACTTTTCGATTCTTTTAATCTATTATAAATCAAATCAAACATGATAATTCCATGAGTATCTTCGGTAAAAATTGTGTTGATAAAATTATAAAAATCTTTTAGAATTATCTTGTCTTTTTCAATGTCTTCATAACGCATAAAAACATCTTTTTTGATTTTCTCTAAAAGCTCCAAATTATTACCCGGAGGAAATTTAACATCCAATACGATTAAATCAAAATCTGTCTTTTGCTCAAAAATAACTTGAAATGCACTCACTAAATCAGATCTGATATATATCGGATTGGATAGCTCGGATTCTAAACATTTCTTTAGCTTAAAAAAATGAACATCATTAAAACTTTCTAATCTCTGCCTGTCCTGCTCATTTAAAAATGAAGAAAAATATCTTTTTATTGCACTTATTTCTAATAAATCTGCCGAATCTTCCACCCACAATATCTTCATTATGAAACCCTGCCTTTTTCAATTTTTAAGCTTACCACAAACTCTGATATATCCTGACACTTAGTGTCAAGTGTTTTTTTCTCAAAACCACCCAACATATCAGCAAAAAGCTTAATCATATTTAATCCCTGCAAAGTGTTGGTATGCAATAATTGACTGTTATTGAAATTATTTGCAAACTCCATTTTAAAATCATAAGGATTAACCTTACATTCTATCCTGAAATTTTTATTTTCACCAACATTAAGAAAACCATATTTAAACATATTTTTAGTCAGCTCTAAAAATATAATAAAGAATATGGAAAAAGTATAACTATCCTTTTCTACATAAAAATTCTTTAATCCATCCATATCTATCTTAAAAAGTCTGTTACACACCACGAATTCAGGCAAATAAAATCTCTCAGCAAAAAATTCTGCCTCTGTACTGCTCATTTGAGTGATGTCGAGGTCTTTAATCATTTTTTCTACTATCTCAAAGTTTTCAGGATTATTATTTAAGTCAAAAATAGTCTCAAGTATAGCCTCCCAATAGCCCTTACCACTTAGTAACTGATTAAAATTCAAGGCAAAACAAAACCAAAAAACATCATATAAACTCATCCTGTCAATACTGTGATTTTTAAATATCTCTACCTTGCTGCGAATGACCTCTTTACCTGCAAAAGCAAGCTGGATTGATTTCATAATTGAACTTATTATCTCATTATACATTAAAAGCTTCTTAACACTTGATTCAGGATTTGCTAGAGTATTATGCAGTGTAACATTCTGAACCACCAGGATATTATTTAGAGTATGTGAAACAGACTGAAAGATTGCTTGTTTTAGCTCATCTTGCTTACGATCCTGTTTTCTCATATAATAATCATATAAAGCCAAATAGAGCTTATGAAGCTGTTTGTTTATAGGACTTTGACTGTTTTCACTATCAATAAGCTCTTCATTCTTTTTCATCAAATACTCAATTTCTTTTTTTTCAATATCTTCAATATTATCAAACAAGTTGCGTTTATTCTCGGTATCTTTACTTTTAAGCTTTTTAAAATATTTATTAATTAAACATATATCAATATTATCTGTATTCTTAATATATGAACTTAACTTTAGCAAGTATAATTCGTTCCAAAGACCATCAGATAAATAATCTTTTCTAAATACACTCTTTTCTATTGTATCCCAAATAAAGCTATGCTCATGTTCACATAATAACTTTAATAACTCATGATTAGGTTTTTGATTAATAATGTCTTTAATCTTTACTTGGTCATTTATATGACAGTAGTATAAGAGTGATGTAATATCTTTTTTATTGCTTCTAGTCAAAATTTTACCATTTGAATCGTTTTCAAGGAATGCAAGTGAAATCCAAAAAAAACTATCAAAATGATCTACTTGTTCAACCAAAACTTTAATTTCTGACAAAGTTCTATCATCTACTAAGTTAAAACCGGTTCTAATATAGAGCAATTGTATTAATATAAAGTATTTAAGCTCAGGCAATTCTGTATTTTTTAATTCATTTAATAAAGCAATTATGGATTTATCCTTTGTTAATATACAATGTTTTATTATAACCTTTAAAAAAAAAGCTTGTGATTTAGCGTCAAAACAATTAATATTTCTGGTAATTCTATCAAAATATATTAAATAATCACTAATCTTATCATTACATTGTTTTTCTTTATTTTCATCTTTCAATCCTTTGTAGCATTCAGATAAGATAATTAAATAATAAATATCATCATCTTGACCTGTTATATGTTCAGGTAATCTAGAAATTAAAAATTCATAATTATCTTCATTCAGACAATGACAGAAATAGTTGATTTTATTTTCAAAGCTCTCACCTTTGATGATTTCATAAGATTTATCAAGATAATACATTGTATCATAGTGATCTAATCTTAAGAGATCTATAAATTCTTTATACTCTCTTTTTTTAATTAACATATCAGGAATGAAATCGGTTAACACGTTTTTTGCACCAATTTTTTTAGAGTATTTTGATATTTCATCAAATTTAACATCAATAATTTTTCTCATAGTTCCTCCTGATTAAACTATTTCTAATTTTTTATATTCATCAAATGCATTGTCATAGTCACTTTTTAGATATAACAAGTATGCTTTATATAAAATTAATTCTTGAAATTCTTCATTTTTAATTAAAAATTCTTGTAATGCTGACCAAGCTTTATCATATTTACGAACACTTATTAAAAGATTTAAAATCAGTATAATCTCAAAATCCTGATCATATACACCTTTTAATTTAGGAATAATATTATTAACATAGACTATCGCTTTATCCTCCTGGTTATTTTCAATATAATACTCTACTAGTGAATAAATCAATTTTGGATATCTTGCAATATTTTTTATTTTGCCAATTAATTCTTCTATACATTCT
>CAZJNG010000296.1:0-3847 GCA_964547265.1 uncultured Candidatus Cloacimonadota bacterium
AATTAATTCAGCTGCAGATGATGCAGCGGGATTGGCAATTAGAGAAGGTATGCGTTCTGAAATTGCAGCACTTAAACAAGGAATCAGAAATGCTCAAGATGGTATTTCAATGATACAGACAGCAGAAGGTGCACTTTCTGTGATTGACGAAAAACTCATTCGTATGAAAGAGCTTGCTGAACAAGCAGCAACCGGTACTTATACCAATGAACAAAGATTAATCATTCACTCAGAGTTTGCAGCTATGGCTGCTGAAATTGATCGTATTGCAACAGCAACTGACTTTAATGGCATTAAGCTACTTAATGGAAATATCTCAGTTTCAGGCGAACAAGGAATGTGGACAAACAATAAAACTTGGGTGTCAGCTCAAGGAATTTGGAGAAACTCATCAGGTTGGGCAGAAAATAACGGCATACAGAGAGATGGTAATATTGTAGGTGGTATGAAAATTCACTTCGGTACCGGCAATCAGAGAGCACAAGATTATTATTTTGTTCGTATAGCTGATGCTAGAACTGAGTCTTTGTTTAGAGATGCAAATACCGCAAGAATTAACGGAGACGCAAGAACAACCGTGGCTGTATCAACTCAACATGCTGCTCAAGTAGCTTTGGAAAGAATTAATACAGCAATAATGAGAAAAGAAAACATAAGAGCCGGACTTGGTGCTATGCAAAACAGGTTAGAAAATACAATCACTAACTTATCAATCCAGGCTGAAAATCTACAATCTTCAGAATCTCGTATTTCTGATGTTGATATTGCAGATGAAATGACAGAATTCACTAGAAATCAAGTTTTAACTCAAGCTGCAATTGCAATGCTTTCACAAGCTAATTCATTGCCTCAAATGGCACTTAGATTATTAGGATAAAGGATTAAAACCTTTTGAAAACCGAAAAAATACAACATTACTAAAAAAAGAAAAAATAATGCGTAAATAGTGACGCTAATATCTTGATTGGTTTGGTTAGCCGAAAACTCTTAATGCTACATAAGATTTAAACTGCTTCTACAAGGAAGAATTTTTAAAATCAATCAAGGAGGAAAAAATGTCACTCTACATTAACAATAATATGATGGCTCATAATACTGCTCGTAACCTAACATCATCTTATGGCAGAATGTCAACATCAATTCAAAGACTGTCAACAGGAATGAGAATTAATTCTGCTGCTGATGATGCTGCAGGACTCGCAATCAGGGAAACGATGCGTGCTGAAATTACATCATTAAATCAGGGTATCCGTAATGCACAAGACGGTATATCCATGATTCAAACTGCGGAAGGTGCTTTGTCAGTAATTGATGAAAAACTTATTCGTATGAAAGAACTTGCAGAACAAGCTGCAACCGGTACATATACCAACGAACAAAGACTTATTATTCATTCTGAATTTGCTGCAATGGCTGCAGAAATTGACCGTATTGCATCAGCAACTGATTTCAACGGCATTAAATTGCTTAATGGTAATGCTTCAGTTTCAGGTCAAGGTGGTTCATGGACTACTAATAAAACATGGACTTCAACTCAAGGTATGTGGCAAAACTCATCAGGATGGAGTGAAGTTAATGGTACAGCAAATAGTAATGGAGACATTATTGGTGGTATTAAAGTTCACTTTGGTACCGGAAATAATAGGGCAGAAGATTATTACTTCGTTAGAATAGCTGATGCCAGAACAGAATCTCTTTTCAGAGCTGCCGGTCAAACTTCAAGAGATGGTACTCCACAAGTAGCAGTATCAACTCAACATGCGGCTCAGGTTACATTAGCAAGAATAAACACTGCAATTCAGAGAAAAGAAAATATCAGAGCATCACTCGGTGCAATGCAAAATCGTTTGGAAAATACAATTACTAATTTATCAATCCAGGCTGAAAACTTGCAAGCATCCGAATCACGAATTTCTGATGTTGATATTGCTAAAGAAATGACTGAATTTACCAGAAATCAAGTTCTTACACAAGCTGCAGTAGCTATGCTTTCACAAGCAAACTCGCTTCCACAGATGGCGCTTAGGTTACTTGGTTAATACTAAAATAAAGCTGTAAACAGGTTATCTCTGTTAAAAAGAAAATAATGAGGACACCCTCTTCATAGATTAGGTTTGGTTGTTTATCTGCCTCACACAGTAGAGGAATTTAGCCAATTTTTGCAAACAGCTTAGGCTGTTTACATGGATGAACAATAAAAAACCAATCAAGGAGGAAAAGATGTCGCTCTACATTAACAACAACACTATGTCTGCAAACACAGCTCGAAACCTGACTAGCTCGTATGGTCGGATGTCTACGTCAATTCAGCGTTTGTCAACGGGATTACGTATTAATTCAGCTGCAGATGATGCAGCGGGATTAGCGATTCGAGAAGGTATGCGTGCTGATATTGCCGCATTGAATCAAGGTATCCGTAATGCTCAAGACGGTATTTCAATGATTCAGACAGCTGAAGGTGCATTATCTGTCATTGATGAAAAACTCATTCGTATGAAAGAGCTTGCTGAACAAGCTGCAACCGGTACTTATACCAATGAACAAAGGCTTATTATTCATTCTGAGTTTGCTGCAATGGCAGCAGAAATTGACCGTATTGCTTCTGCAACAGATTTTAACGGAATTAAGTTACTTAATGGTAATAAATCTGTTTCAGGTGAAGGAGGACAATGGACTACTAACAAGACTTGGACTTCAACACAAGGATTATGGACAAACTCTTCAGGATGGCAAGAAGCTAATGGTACTCAACAGGATGGTAACATTATCGGTGGTATTAAAGTTCACTTTGGTACCGGTAATAAGAGAGCAGAGGACTATTACTTTGTTCGTATTGCAGATGCCAGAACAGAATCTTTATTCAGAGCTGCCGGTCAATCAACCAGAGATTCAGCTCCAAAAGTTGCTGTTTCGACACAGCATGCAGCTCAAAAAGCTCTTGAACAACTTAACACTGCAATTATTCGTAAAGAAAACATCAGAGCTTCTCTAGGTGCCGTACAAAATCGTCTGGAAAATACAATTACAAATCTGTCTATCCAGGCTGAAAACCTACAAGCATCTGAATCACGAATTTCTGATGTCGATATTGCAAATGAAATGACAAATTTTGTACGAAATCAAGTATTAACACAAGCAGCAGTAGCAATGCTATCGCAAGCAAACTCTCTGCCACAAATGGCACTAAGATTACTTGGCTAAGATCGTTCAGGTCACAAGTAAGAATATCAACAGTTTTCGTCTTAAACGAAAATAATGAGGTCTTTCCTCTATTATAAATTGGTTTGGTTACTAGTATAATCCTCAGACACCGCAGTAGATTTAAGGTGCGACAAGAAATGAATATTCTTGGTAGGGATATAGAATCAAATCAATCAAGGAGGAAATTATGTCACTCATGATTAACAACAATATGATGGCGTTGAATAGTAAAAGGAATTTAAATGCTTCTTACAGTAATTTATCAAATTCTATTCAACGATTATCAACAGGACTTCGTATTAACTCTGCAGCGGATGATGCTGCCGGACTGGCTATTCGTGAAGGTATGCGTGCGGATATTGCAGCTTTAAATCAGGGTATTAGAAATGCTCAGGATGGTATTTCACTGATTCAAACTGCTGAAGGCGCACTATCTGTTATTGATGAAAAATTAATTCGTATGAAGGAACTTGCCGAACAGGCAGCAACCGGTACTTATACCAATGAACAAAGGCTTATTATTCATTCTGAGTTTTCTGCTATGGCTGCAGAAATTGACCGTATTGCTTCTGCAACAGATTTCAACGGTGTGAAATTACTTAATGGAAATAAATCAGTTGCCGGTACTAACGGTAAATGGACAGCT
>CAZJNG010000297.1:0-3844 GCA_964547265.1 uncultured Candidatus Cloacimonadota bacterium
TTATTAGCTAATGTTTTTTATAATGAAAAGAACTATCAACAAGCTGCCGAAACTTTTGAAAGATTATTTCTTGATTATAAGGATTCTCCTGAAGCATTACAATCAATATCACAATATCTAAATTGTTATTTTTTATTGGAAGATTATCAGTTAATGATAGTAAAAGCACGAGATTTGCAGAAATTATGGAAAGATGACAGTATTCATTCAGAACTTCTTTACCAACAAGCAAGAGCCTATTTTGCTAACAATATGCCTGACCAGGCAAACAAAACAATTCAGGAAATAAGGCAAAAATACTCTGAAACAGAGGCTGCTTGGAAAGCTATTGAACTTCAAATCCTATTAATTGAGAAAGAACAAGGTAAAAAAGTTGCTTCCGAACGATTAGAGACTATCCTAAAAGACCCCATTTCAAGAAATATGGAAGAAAAATTAACATGGATTTTAGTTAAATACTATCTAGACCTTAATGAAATGCTTAAAGCTAAAGAAAAAGTAGATTTTATTGTTCAAAAATTTAACCGTTCTGAAAGCCTTAATGAGTACTTGATTACTTGGATGAATACCTTTACTCATGAAAAAGATCTTAAGCCTATCCTTGAAAAAGAAGATATGATTTTAGCCCTTAATAAAAATAAGGATACTTATTTACAGGCTATTTACTACCTTGCTAAAACACATTACTTGGCTCAAGACTACTGGAAAGCCAGAAATTACCTTGACGAACATCTCCCAATGCTAAACTCAGAATTACTGACATTTGACTATAAATACCTGTATGCCCAAATTTTTCATGCACAAGGTCAATTTAAAAATAGTATCGAAACTTTCAATAATCTACTTAACCGGTTTACTCATCTAGGTAGAAATTATCAAATCTTTATGCAACTTGGTAATATCTTTCTGCATCAATATAACCAAGAAGCCCAAGCCTTAAACTACTACCGACAAGCGGCTAACATTGCAAGTAATATTGAACAATCCTCTGATGCTTTGCAAATGACTGCCGTTTGCCTTGAATCACTCGGACAATATACAGAAGCTCTCTCGGCATTAATGCAGATTCCTCTCGAAAAAATTGATAATCAAAGAATTAGAGATAATATTACAAATAAAATTTCACTGATTCAAATCTTTTACTTATCTGAAACTCAAGAGGCTTTTACTAACTTTATGATTCGAAATTTTCAAAGTAATAATTCACTGCAAATAACAGATTTTACCACTATTCTGGCAATGAATCTTAAACAATTTGATCAAGCCTTAGAACTGCTTGCCCATCAAGTAACCTATAATGCCGGTATTGAAAGAATAAAAATCTATTTTCTCTATACTTATAAATATTTTTTAGAGGGTAACGAATCTCAATCTAAAGAAAATTTATTGTTAGCATTATCAGAGATTGAAATACTAGGTGAAAATATTAATGATGAAGATAAATTTTTATTCTCTGCTTTCAATAATTTCTTAAAAAATAAAGCAAAAATTACTGAAACTGATTTAAACGAAATAATCAGCTATCTTAATTCAGAACCTTTAAGTTTGTCAGGTATTAATTTTAGGAATTTCTTTAGATATCAACTTTGGTCATATTATCATCAAAACAACCATCAAGACAAAATGCTTGAAACAGCACTTCTAATAAAAAAAGACACTTTTGTTGGAGAACTTGAATTCCAAAGAGCTAATTCATTTCTTGCCGAATGGTTCTACTCACAACAAGATTATCAGAAAGCTCTAAGTTATTTTGATAAAGCACCTCGCTATCTCAGTATTGCAAATGTCGATTATTACTATAAATACGCAATGTGCCTCTACGAACTCGGCAGTAAAGATAAATCTCTGGAATTATTACAAAAACTTGTCCTTAACAATGCTGAACATCAAAGCCTGGATAATGCTAGAAATATGATAGTTCAATACTGGATTGATAATGACAGATTACAGGACGCATTAGATATTTTAAATCAAATCCCACCACTAAAAAGAATAGATACTGATTACAGATATTTTGTCAGAATATTCAATCAAATGAACGATATTCAAAAAGAAAAAAACGCTTTGCTTTATATTCAAGATAAAAACATTGAGGAACTACACACTCTTGCACATTTACATTTAGCTACCAATGACAAGATTATGGCTGAATATACATGGAACGATATTCTCAAGAGAAATCCATCAATCGGTCATAAATTAAATGCACTCTCAAACCTTGCAAATCTAAAATATTCAGAAGAAAAATATGCTGAATCAATGATTTTTTATGAACAGTTTTTTCAGATACTCAAAAATTTCAATGAGGATTTAATACTTGATTTCCAACCGGAAACTATGGCAAAAGATTTCATTGTATCCTCATACTTGTCCAATAACAGACCAAAAGCAGAAAGTTTAATAAAAGAACTAAAAGATTTTATCCATAAAAATGACTTAATAAACGCAGAAATTAAGCTCAGCGAAGGTATCTACTATGTAAATATGGATCCCAAAAAAGCAAATAAACCTCTTACTCAAGTTATTGAAGATGGTAAAGTACCTGCTGAAATAGCATATAAAGCCCTTTTTTGGCGGGGAGTAAACCATATTCAAGACAATAAGGATGAGCTTGCCGAAAGAGATTTTGTAATCGCAATGAACACTTCTGATGAAGACCTAAAAAATCAAATCAGACTTAAGCTAGGTACTATTTTCCTCAATAAAGGTGAACTTGATAAAGCTCTTGATTACTATTATCAAGTAATTATCAATGACAACCTGGGACCTCTATCCAAAGATGCTGCACATAATTTTGCTGTCATTGCTCGACAAATGCAAGATTGGGAAAAAGTAATCTCAGCATACAGGCTTATCATGGAACGATGGGGACAAAGCCATTTAGAAGCTGAAACAAGATTAACCATAGCCTTTTCCTTTTATCAGGCAAAACAATTCGATCAGGCAATTAACCTGTTTAACCAATTGTTAAATGAACTTGATAATGAAGAACTTAAAGCCGAAGCTCAATACTGGATTGCTGAATGTTTCGTAGGGAAACAAGCACTTAATGAAGCAGTAACAGCATTTCTTAAGGTAAGATATTCTTATGGCAAATTTGGTCAATGGGCAGGTCTTGCAGAACTCAGACTCGCTGAAACATACCTCAGACAAGGTCAAACAGAAAGAGCTTCTCAACTCTTCAATGAAATTATAAAAGTGCATGGAGCAAATAGCGATTTAGGCAAAGAAGCACGAAAATATATCTCTCAATAAGCTATATGTTTAATGTTTTTAAATCTGTAAATACTCGTAAGAGATTATTTATTGCCTTACTAATCTATTACTAATCAAATAATTGCCAATTTATTTTCAAGATTTATCAGAAAAATAGTAAAAAATTGTTGACATTAAAACCAATGGTCACAATTATTGACCTTATAAGTGCGCCCGTGGCTCAATTGGATAGAGCATCTGACTACGGATCAGAAGGTTTGGGGTTCGAATCCCTACGGGCGTGCCATTTTTTTTTGCCAAAATTTACATATTTTCTTGTTTACTTGCAAGGTTTTTATAATCATATTTAATTGATAATCAATGCTTTAAAGAAAACTTAATATCTAAACTAATTTATATTTTTATATCAATCAATAACATTTACTTGTATTAAATAAATAAATATCGGGTGACATTTTGGTGACATTTTTGAAAAACTGTAATCAACATAAATGACTTTTTAAACAAAAAAAAAGCGACGAATATCGTCGCTTAATTATTAAAAAGTGACAGGCTAAATTGCATTTTTTGCCAGTAAAAAGTGACAGGCTAAATTGCATTTTTTGCCAGGCCTAATTGCATATTTTTT
>CAZJNG010000298.1:0-3842 GCA_964547265.1 uncultured Candidatus Cloacimonadota bacterium
CAACTTAAAAGATTACGAAGTCCTTTATTAATTGACGCCCTGACGAACCGTCAGGGTTCCGGTTTTTGACATTTTGAGACAGCATCTAAGGTATGCTAATAAACATTTAAACAATCATCAAGAAACCTCCAAGAGGGATTTCCATCTTGGAGGTCTCTTGATGATTCATTAAAGATGACATATGTAAGTTCTTGCAAACACTGCAAAATACATGTTTTGTTACTTAACTTAATGACACAAAACAAAAAGAATAATCTAATTACCAAACTGCATGCAATTTTACAATATTAGACAGTCTGCTTTACACTAAAGATTTTTTAGAAAACATTGAAATCAATAATCCTGCATCTAAAGAAAGGTGAACTGTCTTATAATCAGGTGAGTTTATCACATATTCCTGATACTGCCTTGTCGTTTCAGGATGTGTGTCAATATTATCTGCAACAACTAAAGCATTAGCATTTAAAAATGGTTCACATAGTTTTAAATATTGAATATATGCAGGTTTATTAGCATCAATAAATAAAAAATCAATCATAATATCCAATTTTTCAAGAACTTCTTCAGCTTTAGCATAAATAAAATTTATATTCGCAAACTCTTTCAAATTATCCTTTGCCAGAGCTTGTCTTTTTTCGTCAACCTCTATAGTCGTGACTCTGATATTTTTATCCAAGGCAAGAAAAAATGTAGAATATCCATTTGAGGTACCAATCTCTAAAATATGTTTTGGTTGCTTAATCGTAACTAACATATTGAGCAAATAAGCCGTCTCCTGATTAACATTCCAAAGCCTGTTATTTGAAAGAGCCTGTTCTCTAAATCGTTTTAAAAGCTCATTATAATCTGAGATTATTTTTTCCATGTGTACTTAGATAAACTTCCTTTAACACCAAAATATAAGAAATAAGTGATATATAAAAGCTCTGCCAGTGGAAAATATAACATTAATTTGAGCCTTTTAACAAAACTTAAAAAAAATATCAAAAACAATGCTTCAACACCAATCTTCAAAATAATATTTATAATCAAGTGATTAAAATTATAAGTTGATAAAATTACTTGCAGGAAAGTACTCAAAAAATAAAGATAATAAACTGCAATAAAAACTGTTAAGAGCTTAATATATAAGGGATAATATTTAAATTTAGATGCTCTTCTGATCTCCTGATTTAGATGTTGATTACCGGTCTTATGCTCATTGCTTTCAACCACTGAATCTAAGTCAAAACAAAATCTATACTTTCGTATATGATGACGAGATTTCAATAACATCAAGTCATCATCACCGGACAAAACATCATGAATGCCGATAAAACCATTCACTTCTTCCCATAAACTTTTTCTATATGCCATATTTCTGGCTGTGCAAGTTAAGGGTATGTTTAATCCGAAGCTACCTGCCGTAACTGCAAAGATAGAACTTCTTTCTAGGTTTTTGAGTTTGCCAAGCAATGAATCATCATCAAATAATAGAGGAGAATAACCTGCTACAAAGTCAACATCATCAGTAAAATTTCTATTAATACTTTGCAGCCAGTTTTCTTTTGGCAAGCAATCAGCATCGGTAAAGACTAAAATGGAGTACTTTGATTGTGCAATGCCGGCAGTTAAAGCTTTTTTTTTCCCTTTAATTTCCGGATAATGACGATCGGTCACATGTATATATTTGAAATTTTCATTATCTTTGATAAAAGTTTTTACTATCTCAGCAGTTTCATCTGTTGAATTATCATCTGCAATGATAACTTCATAGTTATCTTTTGGATAATTTTGTTTTGCCAGAGCTTGTAACAACGAAATTATATTTTTTTGCTCATTTTTTGCAGCAATGATTACAGATAATTTATTGTTAATCTGATTAGTTTTTTTAATTAAATATGACTTAAACAAACCAACCAGCAGAATAAGCAATATTAGACTATAAGTAATAGTAAGATATAGCAGAACAGTCATTTAATCTTGTCTAATAATTGATGAAGTTAATTCTATAAATTCAGCTAAATTAGGAGATTCTTTTTTTATATCCTGCAAACTCGGGTTTTTATGATAAGTCTCTTTGATCTCAGGAGTAAACTCAAAGCTTACTAAAATTCTTATCCTAAAATGTTTTGACAAAAAATCTTCATAAATATCTTTTTCTGACATTAATTTCTTATAGCCGGTTTCAGAATTAAGTTTAATATAGATATGATTATTTTGAACTTTCTCAATTGAGGCAGCTTCTAAATAAGTAGCTGAAACAGGATAGTTTTCTTTTAACTTAGCAATAATCTTCTGCCAATTCTCTTTCAACACAGACATAGTTATTTCAGAAATTTCGGGTTCAGGTTGAATTTGTTCACTGATAATTCTTTGTTGAATATTATTAGAATGCTGTTGTATTGATTTCAACTGCTCATTATTAGCTATTGGTTTAGGGATTTCAGTAAAGGTAAGACTGCCTGATGAGATAGTATCAAGGATTGATTTTAATGATTTCATTTCAGAAATTCTGGCAAGCTTAACAAAGGTAAGTTCAGCAAGAATTTCCGGAGATGATGAAGTTCGCAGATTGTTTTTAGTTTCTATGAGATAGTTCATTATATAGATAAGTTCATCTTCACTAAAACTTGGGCATAAATTTTGTATGCTTTTAAGCATATTCTTTGAAATATCAGCCGGGATAATATTCATTTTAACAAATAAAAACTGCCTTAGATACTCTAAAAAATTATTTATAAACTCCTGAACATCAATACCTTTATCAAGTACTTGAAAATAATTTTTTAAAATCACAGCAGGATTATGTTCAGTAATACTCTGCATAAAGGAATTAAACACATCTGAGTCAATTAATCCAAAAATCTTTTGGACATGTTCAACTGTAATCAAGTCCATCCCGTAAGATATTACTTGATCCATCAATGACAAGGCATCACGCATACCACCATCAGCCTTTCTAGCTATCACATATAAGGCTTCTTCTTCTACATTTATCTTTTCTAGCAAACAAATTTCTTTCAATCTGGTAACAATAGCATCTACAGGAATTCGTTTAAAATCAAACCTTTGACATCTGGAAATGATTGTAGGTAAAACCTTATGAGGTTCTGTAGTAGCAAAGATAAACAAGACTTTATCAGGAGGCTCTTCCAATGTTTTGAGTAAAGCATTAAAAGCATTTTTACTCAGCATGTGAACTTCATCAATTATAATTATCTTATATCTAGATTGGTTTGTTGAATAAAACAGTTCCTTTTGCAAGTCCCTGATATCATCCACTCCGGTGTTTGAAGCACCGTCAATCTCTACGACATCCGGACTAATACTTTGAGTAATATCAACACAATTGGCACATTTATTACATGGGTTAATTGACTTAGCGACTTCACAATTAAGACTTTTTGCTAATATTCTGGCTACAGAGGTCTTCCCTACTCCACGAGAGCCTGTAAATAAATAAGCCTGCCCAATTCTATCATTTTCTATTGCATTCTTAAAAATTCTAACTATATGTTCCTGAGCATAAACATCACTAAAAGTTTGAGGTCTATACTTTCTGGCTAGAACTACATAACTCATTGAAACTCCAATTTATAATACATATTTTCTAATTCTTCTTGATACAACTGCTAAAAATATTGTAAACACAATCATAAGCGTTGATAAAGCATTTATAGTAGTAATTGTTCCTCGTCTTATCGCACCTTCTACATATACAGGTAATGTATTAAATCCCCTGCCTGAAGTAAAAAAGGTAATCACAAAATCATCAATAGAGAGTGTAAACGACAACAAGGCTGCAGCTATTATACCCGGCAACATCAAAGGAAACTTGATTTTATAAAATATTTGCCATT
>CAZJNG010000299.1:0-3834 GCA_964547265.1 uncultured Candidatus Cloacimonadota bacterium
CCATGGATGTGGTCAATTCAATAAGTTTGGCGATAACAGCATCATCTCTTTGAGGAAGGAAAAGCTTTTTATTAAGGTCTCGGATGGACAGCGAAGTTCGAGCCAATTTGGGAACTTGTTCCCAATCGATGTTGTCACACATCATTCGATAGTCTACTTTAGCCAGGAACCCCATCCTCATACCATCGACAAGCGATACCTTTTCTATAGGCTCACCAAAAATAGATTCAATCGAGATGCCGTCTCCACGCCATGGTGTTGCTGTCATGCCGATCAGAAATTTCGGGGAAAGATGCTCTATGCATGATGAAAACGCATTTGCTAAAGCGTGGTGTGCCTCGTCCACGATGATGAGGTCAAAGGCTGTCGATTCGATTCCTCCGAGATACCCGAAAAGCGTTTGATACAACCCAAAATTGATTCCGTCAGATGGGACGGGAGGTTCTCCACCCATGAATATTCTAGTGGGTATTTTTTTAGAAATTTGTGCCCAGAAAGAACGCTGGAGTTGGAAAGCCAGGTCTGTAGCGTGGCAAAGAACCAAAATCTTTTTAAGACCAGCCGAATAAAGGATATCTGCGACCGATGAGGCAATAACAGTTTTTCCAAGCCCCGTCGCCACAACGAACAAAGCCTTTCTGCGCCCACTCTGGTAATTTCTTACAACAGATTCGATAATCTTCGACTGATATTCACGAGGAGTTCTCTTTTCTTCGCCATATTCAGGCCAGTTAGAAAGAAGTCCTGTCAAAAACTTTCCATTCCAGAGCCTAACGTCATAACCCTGTCTGTTAAGGTCGTCTCTTCTATCGTAGGCTGATTTGGTAAAATCTCCGTTTGTGGCAACAACTACAACTTTGGCTTTATAGTAGGCTTGGCCTTTGATTGCTTGATCAACAGCGGATTTGCCAACATAAGCACTTGAGTTGACCGCCTTGACTTGTATGAGGAACGAGTCGTCAACGCCTTTTGAAGGATTCGGCCTCACCGCTAAGATGTCGGCTCCTTTGTCTCCGCTTTCCCCAACATATTGTATATTTTTCCAACCACAATGCATCAATAGTCTGAAGACCGCGAGTTCAAGTGCTCGCCAGTCTCCTCCCGCCATTATCGCCTCTGTCAGGAAAGTCTCATTCGGGGTTTCACTCATTCCAAGAGCCCTTCCAACAGGGACAGCGTGTTCGCATGCCTCAAAAGTTCTTGTTTGCTTTGTGCTCTTCCACCCTGAAGAAGCAAAATTACATCAGAAAAATAGGATAGGACCCGCTCAAGGGAGTTTTTCCGCAGCCGTTCACACATCGCCACAGTACCGATTTTTAGATTAGTAAAAGGTTGTGCGAAAAGCTTATTGTCCATGAACTCTTCCGGAAACTCGGCTATCAGGCGTTTGATAGTAGTGTCGCATACAAACGCCAGAGACTGAATCGCTTCTTCACTGGAGTCTTGGTAAGCGCTCAGTAGATCAGGGGCTTCTTCGAGAAGGCGTTTTGCTAATTCTTCCTCTTCTGCTTCAACGGACTGAATAACTTCTTTAACTTTAGTGAATCTGTGGCCGAGCAAAGAAGGCAGTCTTTCGCTTATCGACGATACAATTGAATGCGCCCGTTCTTGCAGAGCCTGCGGATTGATTCGCTCTTCCAGCAAATGATTATCAACAAGACCAATAAATGCGGCCTGAATAGACACTCCAGGGTCTCGAAGTGCAAATTTCTCTGCCAATCCCTGCAACAACAATTGTTTTGGGGTTATCGGGTACTCAGAGAGGATTGGATGTGTAGGGTCGAAAAAGAAATCGACTTCGACCCCATCTTGATAAAGGTGACATGGGACTCGGCTCCCTTTAAATTTAATTTGACTGTCATTTACCCTCCAAGCTGTTATTTCCATTCCTGGAGTCGTGTCATATGAGTACTTTCCTGAAAGTGATTCTTCTTTTTCAGAGTGGTGAATCAAGCGGTCCCTGTCAGAGGTAGCTGGGACGGGAGCCACATTAGTTACCAGCGGGGACGAAGGGGTGACAGGGGGCACGATCTGAGAACCAACTCTAGATTGAACGCTGGGCAAATAGCTGGAAATATCATCTGACGGATTTTCACCTGAGTATACCGGGGTCAACCCTTTACCACCGTCTCCTCTTTCTCTATCGGATTCCTGAGCGACTTTGTACCACTTATCATCAGTTTCGTACTCCAAATCCCCTGAAGAAAAGCGTTTAAAGAACTCTTTCGCCAGTGGATTAGGTACCGCGAGACATTTCGTACCAGGATCTGTTCTTCTGTATGCGTTTACCAACTTGCCGAGGGGTGACTCGTTGTCACCATCGTATCCCAAGGCTTTTCTTTTCATGGGAAGAATCGGTCCAGCGCCTCGAACGGCCTCCAGCGTAAGTCGCCATGCTCTATCTGTTATGTCAAACCCATTCTTTTGATAGGTCGGAACCAGATAATCCACATGGAGCTCACCAACAATTCTTCCGCCAACCGTCGATCCGAGTTCGACTGGATATTCAGATGTATAAGTGCCAGTATCTGGATTTTCGTAACCAAAAAGGGATTTTTCGGAAACCAGTATTTTTCGTCCATTTCGAACAAAATCCACACCAAAATCAGATGGGTCAGCGTATCTCTGAATTCCAATCCAGCCCTTTAGCCGACGGGCGCGTTTGACTATATGCGTTGGAAGAACACCATCTTGACTAATCATGATGTCGAGTTCTGTGGTCTCGTCTTCAGTCAGGTAGCGATTTTTCAGGGAGTCGAAATATGCTTCTCCGAGGTCTCGGTTTATTTTTTGGATCGCATCGACTCTGCTCCCTTTGCGGACAACGAACCGGGAGTCGCTCCAAACGCAATGTGGACGGGGGGAAAGCTGCTTTCCTTGGACGAATATAGAAACTTTGTTTCTACTTAGTATCGGTGTATAAATTTTCTCCAACTGTTTTCGTATTGCGCTTTCTTTTTTCTTGATTTCCGCGAAAACACCGTCCTTCAAGTTTTTGACAATAATTTTAGTACCCGATTCGTTCGCTGTTTTTTTGGGTTCTCTGACAACAGGCGCAGAGAACGCTTGCTCTTTTATCAATTGCTCAAAGCTGATTTTTATCCCAACCCATTCAGTTCCATCAGGTGTTGCGGAAAGAAAAAGAGTTTCATCCCCAAGACGAGCGGTGGCGATGTTGAATCCCATTCCAAAAAGCCCGAGGTTGTGGATAGGGTCATTACTTGAATATCCAGCCTTCGCGGCTTTCTGGAGGACTTCGAGTTCCATCCCAAGACCGTTGTCCTGAACGACGATTTCTCGATCATAGGCGGCGACAGATTCGCTAGACCAGTAGATGTCAATCCGAGGTCCATCTATGACTTTACCTTTGTTTTCAGCCTCATTAAATGCGTCTAGAGAATTATCCGTTAGTTCCGCCAAGCACTGCCAAGCTGCGAACGGGATATCCCCTAACGTTCTGAGGATTCTCGGGGTAGGTGTGATGTCGACGACTTGGGTGATTAGCGCCTCTGATTTCATTTTAAGCCCTCCAGATATTTGGTGATAGTTCTTGCGACTCTATTACCCAAAATTGGTGGGACAGCGTTACCTATTTGCATGATGTTAGAAGTTGTTGAGTGGGGAAAAGTAAAAGTGTCAGGAAACGTTTGCAGTCGCGCACATTCACGAACAGTCAACCTACGCTCATGCAAGTAATGAAATTGTATGCGAGATTTCGCGTTCGCTCGAATCGTGTAGGATGGGAAATCAGCCGGTGTAGTCTCATCTCCCTGTCCATTGCCTCTTTTCGCTCTTGATGCTCTGAAATATTGTGACTGGTTTGATATAGAAGAA